>CAMTOW010000164.1 GCA_947074245.1 uncultured Bacteroidales bacterium
CGAGATTCTCCGGAGTGACTGGAGTTCAGACGTGTGCTCTTCCGATCTATAAATGCTGCAATCATCAAAAAAAGATAGTGTCTTATTTTCATAATCAATAAGATCTATTGGTGAATATCCTTTCGTTCGTATTATAAAAGTGTCAAATCGAGGTGGGTGGACTTACCAACTTCTGTCCAATAAAAGTTGGTAAGTCTTCATCCCCAATTCTATCTATTAATTTACATCATTTTATTGAAAATCTATCCCCCATTCCCTTCACTTCCTCACCCAGCGATTAATCACCCCATTCTCCGTCTTCACCACGAATTTATAAAATTTCGATTCGGGCAATGCGGTCAGATCCACTCGGTAAGCATTTGATTTTGCCGGAACGGTGGCCAGTTCGATCCATTCGTCTTGACCGCCGGTTTTGAAATCGTTAGTGGTTGCCGCGTAAATCGTGGCAGGCTGGTCGGTATCGGTGGAGCTCCAGGAAAGATCTACGAAATGATCATACGGAGCCGTTTTCAAATCATAAATATCATATTGGCCTAAAAACGAAGCGCCGTCCTGCTCGAAGGCGACTGCACGGGGCAATTCGAAATCCATAAAGTCGCAGATGGTCGGGTTGATATCCACCAGTGCCAGTGACGGGCTGTTGAAGCGGGCATTGAGCGCGGACTGATTGGTCGCGATCCAGCACGAACGTTCCCGTTCCGATTGTCCGCCGTGTCCGTATCCGCTTTCGGTGCGGCCGTGATCGGTGGTGACGATCACCATCCATTCTTCCCCAAACTCTTTTTCGCGATATTGCACCGCTTCCCAGATCGGTTTGATCAGTTGGTCGGTTCGTTGCACGTAGTTGTCCATGAACGCGCCGTCGCCATACAAGTGATATCCCGAATCGGTATACCAGAGATAAACCCAGCTCAAATCGGGAGCGTCGTTCTGAATCGCGCGAGCGGCTTCGGTACACACGATCGAATCGATTTCAAAAATATGAAGTTCGTCTTTCCGGTCGGGGAAACGGGTTTTGTCCAGTTCGTAGCTGTCAAATACGTAGTCGATCTTCAGCTGTCCCGTTTCGGGTTTGCCTTCGCCGATCAATACGGTACGATTGTCTTGCCAACTCGAAAACAGGGCTGTTTTCGGGGCTTTCTCCTGTTCTTTGGCGATTCGGAAAATCGACCAATAGTTGTAGTTCGGGTCCAGATCGGAGTTGCCGTGCACGTTGTGTTTGTTGTACCAGGTACCGGTAAGGATGTTCATATAGCCGATTGCCGAGATGGTGGCGGTCTGCGAATAGGCGCCGATCTCTCCGCCGGTATAGGCGCGCGAATATCCTCCGCGTGAGGCGATGTCGAAAACGATTTCGGGGCGAACGCGTTCGATGTAATCGGCCGGAATACCGTCCAGAACGATATAGATTGCTTTTTTGGTCGTGGCAGAAGCGGACGCGATCAGAACCGACAGCGTCATGCTCAATAAAAAGATACGTTTCATTGTGATAAAGTGTTTGATTGAATAAGCCGAGTTCTTTGGTAGAGATAAAATAAGCTGTGTTGATGGTAGTTGCGGGTCAGGCTGTTTTCATTCTTCGTAGAAAGTCGGTATGGTTTTTCATTTTCCGAATAAAGTTAACAACTCTGTTTAATTTTAATAGAATTTGGTTTATTATTAGTCGAAACTCAGGCTTGTTTCCTCTGTTTTTCTTCTCAAAACCGGTTGAGTGCGAATTGAAATCGTCTTTTTCCGCGTCTTTCTTCTTGATTTCCTACCTGATCAAATTTGATTCTCTGCCCGGATAAAACCGATTTTCCGCTTCGCATTATTCCGTTCAATGGCGTTTAAACGATCTTTCGAGCGGGGATGAACGCTCGTTAATACGCCTGTTAACGGGCATTAGAAAGCGTGTAAAAGAGAAAAACTCAAAAGCTTTTTCCTAAAAATCAGGCGCTCTTTTCAATATCGTCAGGTATAAAACGAATGGAAGCGAATGCCTCACGGCATCCGCTTCCAACACAATTCAAACTAAAGAATAACCGATTTTATAGCTTTATAAATACACATGTTTTCTTTCCGTTGATGCTCAGGTAATAGGTTCCTTTCGAAAGGTCGCTTACGTTTACCGCTTCGTTTCGATTGAAATGTCCTTGTCTGTGCATCGTTCCGTTGATTGAGAAGATCATATAGTCTCCGTTTTCAAGACCGTCGATGAAGAAATGATCCTGTACGGCTACCGGACGGATGTTCCATTCGTCGGATGAAGTGGCGTCGATCCGGTCGGTAACGTCATAACGGGCTTCGATCGCCACATCCGACGCCGGCATCTGGAAACGATTGTCGGCGATGGTCAGATTTTCCGGAAGAACGATCCATTCGCGGAAGGTAGAGTTTTCGTTTTCTTCCGTCTGTAGAATCACGGTTTCCCCTTCGCGCGCTTGGCCGTCGATCACCTGATCGGAATGCGCACCGGTCAGATCCACCCGGTAAGCGTCGCCGCGTACGGAGATGTAGATGCGTGGAGAAACCTCTTCGTAACTATCGTTGATGTATAACGAGCAGAAATAATCGCCCGGAGCAAGTTCGCCGGCAGGCACGACGATGTCGCCGCGAGTGGCTCCGTAGGTATAATAATAAGCGGTCAGTTCATCGACCCCTACGGTCTCGCCCGCTTTGAATACGCCGATATAGTCTTTCGGTGTGCCCGGGCCGTCGCTGTAATGGAAGGTGATCTCTTCATCTTTTCCATAAAGGGATTTGTCGGAACTGATTACCGAAATCTCATCACCTACCGAGAAGAATACGCGTTCTCCCGGTTCGAAATAGCCGCCTTTGGTCAGATAGGTCACGTAATAATATCCTTTTACGCTCATTCCCGTCGTGCCGTGAGAATCCGAATCCAAGCGCATCGAGCCTTCCGCTGCATTGGCGGGCAGACCGTTTTCGCGCAGATAATTCCACATCACGCTCTGCGATCCGTCTACTCCGGGATCTTCGCCTACCTTATATACGCCGATCCAGTCGTTGTCGAACTGCGGAACGTCGCGGTAATCGACCGTCATCCCTTCGCTGATGTCGTATTTGGTTTTTTCGAGCGACAATACAGGCGTCGTTCCCACTACGAACGGAATACGAGGCGTGATTTCGGTATATCCTCCGTCTTGAAACATGACCGCGAAATACTCATTGCCTTCGCTCAGGCTGAAGCTGAATTTGCCTGATACATCGGATGTGTAGGTCCATTTGGTCGAATAGGTTGTGCCTACGTCGTCGCCGTTCTTATAGATTCCTACCCAGGCGTTGGTATTCAAAGGCGCGAATTGATAATCGAGCGTGATTGGTTCGTCCGGCGCATACACTTTCTTTTCGATCGATACGTTCGGGTCGCCTTCGATGCTTCCGGCCACTTCGAAAGAAAGAGATTCCGACCAGTCGCTCCATTCTACGTTGGCATCGCGATAGCGAACGCGAACGTGGTAAGTTCCGTTCTTCAATTTGTTTTCCGGAATGGTGTATCGGGTGATATCGGCGTTTTCATTCAGATCGACCGGCAGATAAAGCGGTTTTCCGGTAGATCCGTACAGATTTTCGACATCACGGATCGAGGAGTGCTGAATGTGATTGAACGAAGCGTCGGTCGCGAACTGATACTGCACGGTGTTGAGCGTATCGGATCCCGCCGAAACATATTCGCTCGCCGCGAAGGTGTGAGGCAGCGTAATCTGCGACGGAATCGCTTCAAGCGCGGGTTTTTCCGGTTTTTCGGCTCCGCTGCGGCGGTGGAACGTGTCGATCAGCACATTGTCTAATACGAGTTCGCGATTGCCGATGGCGTAACATTCGGCTCTCATCTCTTTCTTGTCGAAATCGAATTCGAGGATCTGATAGCCCCAGTAGTCGATGGTTTTCTGCACATCGTCGTAATCGGCTTCGGAAGACATGCCCCACATCTGATCCCACGACGCGCCGCCGTTGATGATGTGATACAGCGGATAGTTCTCCAGCTGACCGCGATGATACAGGTGGTGATGGCCGGCGTAGTTGAGAACGTGTTTATCGCTCTGACTCAGAATCGGTACGGCTACGTCGCGCACCCATGTCGAGATATCGCCGATGTATTGTTCGGCCTGAATCGGGCGGTGATTGACGCTGATGATGAAATCGACGTTTTCGTCGGTCGCAGCAGCGGCAGCGATCTCTCTCACCCATGCTTCCTGAGCGCTACCCGTATGTTCGGTACTCAATACGACAAACAGAAGACGTCCTACCTGATAGGCGTAATACAGATCGGTTTCGCTGCTGATGCCCCGGTAGTTGAGGTGTTCGTAATGAAAATGGGTCTTGTAGCGTTTCATATCGGTATCGCTATACGTCTCGTGATTACCTACGGCGGTCATGATCGGGACGTAGGGCGATAGGGTTTCCGATTTATAAAGGTGAATGTGTTCGTACTGTTCGAGCGTACCCACGTCTACCTGGTCGCCATCGTTCATTACCATATGGATCGAGGATCCGAAATCGCCGTATTTTTCTTCTACTTTTTTACGGGCCGCTTCGCAAAGCCATTCATATCCGCTTCGGGTCTTGATCTGATGATCGCCCATCAAAAGGATACGCAACGGAGTTTTGCTACCCTCTTCGGGCATGGTATGGAAGGTGTAGATTTCGCTTTCGCGATCGCCCGTCTTCACCCGATAGGAGTATCCGGTGTTGGCGTCAAGACCCGTGATCTGAGCCGAGTGCCAGTAATAGGCGTTGGTGCGGCTGGAAAGATCTTCGGTAACGGCCGTGGTTACCGACGTGAGCGCTCCGCCTTTCGGTCCGTAAGAAACGCTCGATGGCTCGTTGTAATTGGTTTTCCAACTGATCCAGATTCCGTCTGACGTAGCGGTTTGCAGATAGGGTTTGGTCATCTCCACATACGAAGTGGGGATATAGGTGACGCGATGCGCCTTTACCTGATTCGTGCCAACGATATCCTCATAATAGATGCAAGCCTTATCGATCGTGGTTCCGGCGATATCAACCGTTTCTCCCTCTTTGATGGAGTGGTTTTCGAATTCGCGGATATAACGATCGATGTTGATCGGCAGGATCGATTCGTCGGTGGTGGCGTCGTCAAACGTGCGTACCACTTTCAGATCGCCATCCAGCGCCATATAAGAAGCGGTCAGTTCGATTCGGTTGCTGTTTTTGCCCGATGTGATGAAACATCCCGACGGGAGAATCCATTTGTAGTCGGTGATCCGGCTGTCGGCATCCACGGTATAAGTGGCGCTTTCGCCTGCCATGACGTTGTTCTTCCCGATGATGTCGGGAGTAGCGTTCATCGCCATCGGTAGCGAAAGAAAACAAGACAGGAGCATCCCGTTTTTAGGGGAGATGGGTTTGAAAGGAGTAAAAATAGATTTCATATAAAATTTTTAAATGATGCTCAAAAGTAGTTGCCCGGTATTTCAGAAAAATTGCGGCGAAGTGTCAGTATCAAGACATTTTCAGAAGGGATGAACGCGGATGCATATTCTTGAATTATAACGATTCTTCTTGTATGGAACGGGCTGTACACGGGGTGTTTCGAGAAAGAAGATGGGAGCGGAAGAAGAGACCGGGTTAGATCGGAAGAGCGTCGTGCAGGGAAAGAGTGGTACAGTGAGG
>CAMTOW010000165.1 GCA_947074245.1 uncultured Bacteroidales bacterium
TATTTTGATTACAATGACTGACCGATAAGGAAAGTCGCCGCAACAGCTACGATCGCATAAAGCTCAGGGAATACGGCAAGGATAAGCGTTTTACCGAACAAATCATAACCTGCACCGATACCTGCGATACCATTCGCACATACCTGACCCTGACGGATTGCAGAGAACAAAGAAACGAAACCTAGAGCAAGACCTGCACCGAAAACTCCGGCAGCTGCCAACCAGCTCATATCCATATTCAGGTAACCAGAGATAAGGAAGTATCCAAGGAAACCGTAAAGACCCTGTGAACCTGGAAGCGCTGAAAGCACCATATAGTTACCGAACTTATCCGGATTTTTCTTCATCGCACCTACTGATGCGTTACCTGTAATTGTCACACCATAAGCACTACCGATTCCGGCAAGACCGATCATAAGACCAACACCGATGTAAGCTAAAACAATTGGTTGCATAAATTCTGATTTTAATAGTTATTTATTTTTTATTATTTACTTGCGATCATGAGGAAGCACTTCGGATCCTCATGGGAAATTTGTGATTTAATCTTTCTTCAGCTTTCTGGCAAAAGGAGAATATTTTTTACCTCCGCCTTCAAAACCGGCATTTTTATAGAATTCGACGAACGTCAGACGCATAGGGTGTACGAAAGCTCCCAGACCGGACATAAAGATATTCATCCCATGTCCGAAAAGAAGAATCAACGCCGACACCAGGAATCCGACAACCGGAACATCCGGTTTCATTTTCAAAGCCAAATCGTTGAATACCAAACCGAGAACCGACCCGGAGATTCCAAGCGCAAACAGACGGACATAAGAAAGGATATCTCCCAATAGTCCCGATGCCATGTTATAAGAATCCCAAACACCGGCACCGATGTTGATCAGCGGGTTGCGTTTCATATTGTTTAAAACAAATATTCCGACTACACCAAGACCACCTGTCACGTAATATAAAATACGAGCCAGTTCCGGAGCGATCAGATGGAATTTCTCCAATGCGAACGTACCCCCGCAGCCTACGATCAGGATCAACCATCCCCATGCCGACAATGCATTGCGGAAACCGAAACGCACGGTCTGACCAACCGCTTTGAGCACCATCCCGAAAATGATCTGGAATACCCCAACCATCAGAGAGAAGTAGAATAAGTCGTTGGACGACATCATCATCTTTTTCCATTTCTGAATCCAAGGCCATTCCACTTTTAGCAGTGAAATACCGAATAACGTTCCGCTGAAAAGACCGAATACGACCGTACCAATCCCCAAGATAGCGACTAACGTCATCATCGGTTTCAAAGCAGGCTTGATCTTATAGCGTCCGATCATTCCGATCAGGAATAAAAGCAATCCATATCCTGCATCGCCCAAACACAATCCGAAGAACATGACGAAGAACGGAGCGAAGAACGGAGTCAAATCCATTTCTCCATAAGCCGGCATATCATATAGTTCGGTAATCGGATGGAACAAACGTGCAAAAGCATTATTGTGCAATTTCACGGGAGCCGGATCTTCTTTCTCTGCTTTATGAGTTTCGAAGTAGATACCCGCTTGTTCCAAAAAGGCATTCACCTGAGCCGTATTGGCCGTAGGAAGCCAACCTTCCAACAACATCACCTTGGTATCAGCAGCGCCTTCCGAGTTTAGTTTCACGTTCGTGTAGTCGATTTTCTCCAATTGAGAGCGGTATCCCGCTTCGATTGTATTGAATTCGGCATGATTGAACTCATCCAAAGCCCGGTTTATATTCAGTTCTTCCTGGCGAGCATCGTCGCGAGTTTGAAGTAATTCGGCAAGACTCTCTTTCGGAAGACGGACACGCTCTGCATTTTCGATCTCCACAATCTCTCCCGAAGGAGTGATCGTTACGAAAAATACCTGGGATCCGACCGAACGGATGCGGATTGCATTGAACTGGCTTTCCCATTCAGAAGAGAAGCTTCTTTCATTCGCACTCCAAAAACGAACGATCAAACCAGCTTCGCGCAAGCGATAAACGTTCTCCCAGCTGAAATCGCCCCAAACTTCCATTCGTTCGATCTCTTTGTCAAGAGCAGCCTGACGCTGTTGAACTTTCGCTTTTTCTTCGAGCAAATTCTCTAAAAAGGCTACACGATCAAGCGCATTGACACCTGTTTCTTCCGGAGCGCATTTGGAGTAATCTCCGCCCAAATGAGCATCCATATAGCGAAGCGCCTTTTCAAAACGAGCCGCATCCTGAAGTTCATATTGCAGTTCGCTTCCATCTTCGGGAGCGCCGCTCTGCTTCTGAATCACATGCAATACACCCAAATCGCGAATATCGGTCAGGAACTTATCGTAATCCTGATGATATACCAAAAAGGTATATTTGGTCATTGAAACTATCATTGCTGAGCCTCCTTTCTTTTTTCTTGCTGAGATCGCATGATCTTCTGCGATGATTTCGAAAGATTCTCTTCATCCTCCATGAAACGCTTAATCTTACGAATAGCATCCTGGTAGCCCGGGATCTGAACTTTTTCGAACAGATTCACTTTTTGGGTTGTCTTTTTACGAGCAACTTCCAATAAGTTTAGTTTCATATCCGTAAAGTCCTTCTCAATTCCGGTACGGGCCATCTTCATCAGAATACTGATCCCGTCTACATACCATTTCGGAGCAGAGAATAAACTAAAAGGCGGAACGTCAAATTCGATATTCGCTAATATGGGCACACGTACGCCGGCAATTTTCTTTACGGTCAGTTCTACATCTTTCACTTTAATCAGCGAAGGGTCGAACTCACTCCAAAGAGCCATCATATTATCGTATGCTGCGATCTCTTTCTCTAACGTTGCTTCTAATTCTTTGGCTTCATCTTTCGATTTCTTCACCTCCATACGCAACGCACTCTCCTTATTCTTGATCGTAGGAAGCGTACGTACGCGCATCTTCAGTTGCTTTTCCATCGACTGAAGTGAGGTTTTATTATATTGAAATTTTATAGCCATAATTTGTTATTATTTCGACCAGTATTTTTCTACCAACTCACGCTTGATGTTAACCTCTTCCGGTTTGAAGTGCTCAGCAAACAAATGCCATGTCGTATCAAGCATCTCATCCGTATTCAAGTTAACGTCGATCGCGAGAATATCATTTGCATATTCTTTCGCGAAAGCCAAAGTACGTTCGTCGTAGTTTGTCAGGTCGAAACCGTTTTCCATTTTCGTTTTCGCATTGGCTGCATCGGCATAAAGTCGAACCGCGGCATTCATCACCTGTGGATGATCCTCGCGCGTCTTCTTACCTGCTACAAGCTGTTTCAAGCGAGATAGTGAACGGAACGGGTCAACCACAACCTTACCGATTTCAGAGTCACGACGAAGGAACAACTGACCTTCGGTGATGTAACCCGTATTATCCGGCACGGCGTGCGTGATATCTCCACCCGACAACGTAGTCACGGCGATGATCGTAATAGAACCTCCCGATGGGAACTGTACCGCTTTTTCGTAGATCTTGGCAAGGTCTGAATAAAGAGAACCCGGCATAGAGTCTTTCGAAGGAATCTGGTCCATACGGTTCGATACGATCGCCAAAGCATCGGCATACGAAGTAAGGTCGGTCAAAAGAACCAGTACTTTTTCATTTTTTTCTACCGCGAAATATTCAGCAGCAGTCAGAGCCATATCCGGAATCAAGAGACGTTCTACCGGAGGATTTTCTGTCGTATTGACAAAGCTTACGATACGGTCGAGCGCTCCGGCATTGCTAAATACGTTTTTGAAAAACAAGAAGTCGTCATTGGTCATACCCATTGCGCCCAGAATGATCTTATCCGCTTTCGCACGAAGCGCTACGGTAGCCATAACCTGGTTGAAAGGCTGATCCGGGTCGGCGAAGAATGGAATCTTCTGTCCGGATACCAATGTATTGTTCAAGTCGATACCGGCGATACCGGTTGCGATCAGTTCGGATGGCTGTTTACGGCGCACCGGATTCACCGACGGACCACCAATCTCAACCTCTACCCCTTCCACTTCCGGACCACCATCGATCGGAAGACCGAAAGCGTTGAAGAAACGACCAGCCAACTGTTCGCTTACTTTCAATGTCGGCGCTTTGCCCAAGAAAACCACTTCAGCGTTGGTACGGATACCTTCCGTACCCCCGAATACCTGCAGGGTCACTTCGTCGCCAACGATTTTCACCACCTGAGCCAACTCGCCGTCTACCATTGCGAGCTCGTCATTACCAACTCCTTTCGCTTTCAACGTACAGGTCGCTTTGGTAATCGCGGTGATCTTTGTATATATTTTTTGAAAAGCTGTATTTGCCATATTCTTATTTTTCGATGATTCTTTCACTAATCATTTCCTTAATCTCTTTCTCGAACTGATAGAACTGTTCCGATTTGTATTCGGTGTAGTTCTGCTGTTTGAACAAGTTGATCAGTTTTTTGAAATAATCCATTACCTCGTTGAAGTTCGCGAATCGGAAATCCGAATGACATACGTCGATAACCGCTTTCACAAGATACATCTGACGCTCCAACGGAGTTACAGAGTCCACTTTATCGAACGCGTCCTGCTGAAGGATTACGAAGTCGATCAACTCTGATTTCCAGAAAATAACGTGATATTCTGTCGGAACACCGTCGTCACCAAGGATATTGATCTGCTCGGCAATCTCTTTACCACGAAGCAGGCGAGTTTTCAGCTCATTTACCTGAGTAGTCCACTCCGGAGAGATCAAATTTGAGATATATGCCTCGAATTCAGGATATTCAATATATTTTGAGTAAGAATCAATCGGATTCACAGCCGGATAACGTTTACGGTCGGCACGTTCCTGCTCAAGAGCGAAGAAACAACGTGCAACCTTTTTCGTATTCTCCGTTACCGGTTCTTTCAAGTTACCCCCCGCCGGAGATACGGTACCGATGAATGTGATCGAACCTGTATCGCCGTTGTTCAGTTCTACATAACCTGCGCGACCGTAGAAGTTAGAGATGATCGCAGAAAGGTCCATCGGGAACGCATCCGGTCCCGGAAGTTCTTCCAAACGGTTTGACATTTCACGCAACGCCTGTGCCCAACGTGAAGTCGAATCGGCCATCAACAAAACTTTCAGACCCATCGAACGGTAATATTCAGCAAGCGTCATCGCCGTATAAACCGACGCTTCACGAGCCGCTACCGGCATGTTGGATGTATTCGCGATGATGATCGTTCTTTCCATCAATGGACGACCTGTATGAGGGTCAACCAATTCCGGGAACTCGGTAAAGATCTCTACAACCTCATTAGCACGTTCACCACATGCTGCGATGATTACGATGTCTGCTTCAGCCTGTTTTGAAATCGCATGCTGAAGTACGGTTTTTCCTGTACCGAATGGTCCCGGGATAAATCCGGTACCACCTTCTACGATCGGATTGACCGTATCGATCGTACGCACACCTGTTTCCACCAATTTGAACGGCAGTGGTTTTTCTTTATAAAGAGTAAGGGCTTTTTTTACGGGCAATTTCTGAATCATATACAATTCATGGTCGTTTCCTTCTTCGTCGGTCAATACCGCAATTGTCTTATAGATGTTATATTCACCCTCTTCGACAATGCTTTTTACGGTATAAACTCCTTCGAA
>CAMTOW010000166.1 GCA_947074245.1 uncultured Bacteroidales bacterium
TAGCTCGTCGGGCTCATAACCCGAAGGTCGTTGGTTCGAGTCCAGCTTCCGCAACAAGAAAGAGGATGTTTAAAATTTTAAACATCCTCTTTTCGTTATGTCGATTTCTATATATCGATTTTATGATGATAGGTCGCCTCATCTGGATATACTCCATTCAAAACGGCATATCTCCTATTTAATAAGGAAACATCCGTTTCATGAAGTTCTGGATATCCTTGCTACACGATTCTCGATTGGGAGTATTACGTCCGGCTCTGCGGGCAAGCATGAACCGCTCAATGAAATTCAGTTTTCCTACGTCATACGAACTGTTGATAAACTCATACGCTGCCGCGTGAGACACCAATGGTATCGAATAAGCCAAGTCCATTTCTCGGTTCCGATCCTCTCCCGCCGGCAATACGCCGCATACGAAAAGACCGAGTTTCTTCGACCGAAGCAAGGATACATAGTCCATACAGAAGTGTTCCACATCAAGGGATGGCAAACCCTGATAAACAGGCATACCGATGATGACAGTAGAATAATGATCTAAATCGGGATTTTTTTCTTCGCGAAGGTTGATCAAATCAAATTTGATATCCGGACGCAAAGCTTTCATTTCTTCGGCAACCCGACGTGTTGCCCCGTGTTTTGTTGTGAATACGATAGCAGTGCGCATAATGAATTTGGAGGTTATAGTTTCAGTGTAAAGTCTACATGTTCTAATTTATAACAAAACAACGTTCCGTTTCGTTCTGCTGGTGGTTAATGTTTTTTAGCACAATTATTCATTCGTTATCTTGCAAACAGCCCATTTCTGACTTACCTTTGCATTGCAATATCGCGGAATGGAGCAGTGGTAGCTCGTCGGGCTCATAACCCGAAGGTCGTTGGTTCGAGTCCAGCTCCCGCAACACAGACGAAAGGCTTACAATTTATTTTGTAGGCCTTTTTTACATTCCAATCCTAAAGAAACTTAAGCCGGACAACCCTCATACGGGTTATATTGTTGTATTTGAAATATTTAAACAAATACACGTATGGCTGTCACACGCACTTTAACTTTCGATACAACTCAGAGTTACATCCGATGGACCGGTTATAAGCCGGGAGGTCAACATCATGGCACGATTGGTATCAAATCTGGATTAATCACCCTGACGGATGATGATCCCGTATCCGCCGAATTCATTTTCGACATGAAGGCCATCGAAAACGAAGATCAGAGTGGAGCTCTTAAAGAAACCCTGCTCAGTACTCTTAAAAGCGATAAGTTCTTCGATGTCGAAAAATACCCCGAAGCTACTTTTTCATTGACGAAGATTGACCATGTGGCAGATGCCGATGGCTATTTCGCGGTTACGGGCAATCTGACCATTCGTCAAATTACCAATCCGATCAGCTTTAAAGCCAAATACATCTACGATCAGCAGACCGACGTATTGACTGTCGAAACCAATACCATTCATGTCGACCGTACCAAATACGGTGTCTTTTTCGGTGCGAAAGGTTTTATCAGTAAACTCGAACAACATGTGATCGCCGACAACTTTGATGTGACCGCCCATATCGTGGCGCGATAAGTAAAAAGTTTTCCACCGTATCCGGGTCGGCAGAAAAAGTCGTATCTTTGGTTACAATCTAAGAAAGAATTATATCTTTAAAATCCCGTAGGATGGCAAACCTGCGTGATGAGATATGATCCTTTCTTTTTTCATCTATTTACGTTCACTATATGGCATTAAAAACAGGAGACAAAGCACCCGAACTACTTGGCAAAGATCAAAATGGTCAAGAGGTGCGCTTAAGCGATTTTAAAGGAAAGAAACTGGTCTTATACTTCTATCCCAAAGACAATACTCCGGGATGTTCGGCAGAGGCTTGCTCTTTCCGCGATGGTTACGCCGATCTGCAGAATGCGGGTTATGCCGTAATCGGAGTCAGCAAAGACAGCGAAAAATCCCACCAGGGATTCATTGCTAAAAAAGAACTTCCTTTTCCTCTTATTTCCGACGGCGATCTTGTCCTTCAAGAGCAATTCGGGGTTTGGCAGGAAAAGAAAATGTGCGGTCGCGCATATATGGGAACTGTGCGCACTACCTTCATCATTGGTGAAGATGGTACTATCGAACGTATTATCGACAAAGTGAATACCAAGGACGCGGCAAACCAAATATTAAATGACAAACAATAAAAAAGAAAATATACAACAGACGTTATTTATGGACGAAAAAGCACAAGCTCCGCAGGGAGGAAAACCGGCTCCATCGTTGGAGAAACTGAAAGCCCTCCAGGCAGCAATGGATAAGATCGAAAAAAGCTACGGCAAAGGCTCGATCATGAAAATGGGTGACGAACAGATCGAAGAGATAGCCACTATTCCATCAGGTTCAATCGGATTGAACGCGGCTTTGGGTGTGGGCGGTTATCCGAAAGGACGTATCGTAGAGATCTACGGTCCTGAATCTTCGGGTAAAACCACGTTGGCGATCCATGCGATCGCAGAAGCGCAGAAACAAGGCGGTATCGCTGCGTTTATCGATGCCGAACATGCGTTCGACCGTTTCTATGCCGCAAAACTTGGCGTGGATATCGACAATCTGATCATTTCTCAACCCGACAGCGGTGAGCAGGCTCTTGAAATCGCGGAACAATTGATCCGTTCATCGGCAATTGATATCGTCGTTATCGACTCCGTAGCGGCTCTTACCCCGAAAGCGGAACTTGAAGGCGAAATGGGTGAATCGAAAATGGGTCTTCAGGCTCGTTTGATGTCTCAGGCGTTGCGTAAACTGACTGCGGCGATCAATAAAACCAATACGACTTGTATCTTCATCAACCAGTTGCGTGATAAGATCGGTGTTATGTTCGGTAATCCGGAAACGACTACCGGTGGTAACGCGCTTAAATTCTACGCATCGGTTCGTTTGGATATCCGTCGCTCTTCTCAGTTGAAAGATGGCGATGAAGTGATTGGTAGCCAGGCACGCGTAAAAGTGGTAAAAAACAAAGTTGCGCCTCCGTTCCGTAAAGCGGAATTCGATATCATGTTTGGCGAAGGAATCTCTCGTGCGGGCGAAATCGTCGACTTGGGCGTAGAGAAAGGGATCGTTAAGAAAAGTGGATCATGGTTCAGCTATGGCGACACAAAACTTGGTCAGGGTCGCGATGCTGCGAAGAAAACGATCTTGGACAATCCGGAATTAGCTGACGAACTGGAAGGTTTGATCATGGAAGCGCTTCAAAATGCCGAATAATCCAATAACCGGATTTTACGATAAATAAAAAACCACATTGAGAAAATCTCAATGTGGTTTTTTTGTATGTATCCCAAACGGTTTTAATTCAACCGCTCTTTCAATCTCAAGATTCTTCCGTAAGCTTCGTCGATACGCTCTTCGGGGATTCTTCCCGCTTTCACCAGATCATAAATAACCGAACAGGTCTCTCCGATCAGATTCGCTTCATATTCCTTGGCGTTATTGCCGATAATGATCATATCTACTCCGGCATTCAGAGCCAATTCCAATGCATGCGGATACGAATATTCACGCGTAATGGCTTGCATATGCATGTCATCCGTGGCCACGACTCCCTCATATCCCAATTGGTTACGCAGAATACCTGTAATGGTTTTAGCCGATAACGACGCGGGATAAGATGCGTCTACCTCCGAGTTGAAGAGATGTCCTACCATGACGATGTCTTCATATCCTTGCCCGATAAGCGAAGCGTATGGTTCAAGTTCCTTCGGATCATAAGTATTCGTTATGTCGGTCAACCCCATATGCGAATCGGTTTGAGAACTGCCATGTCCCGGAAAATGTTTAAGCGACGTGATGATGCCTGCCTTATGGTTCTCCTCAACGACGATGGCCGCTTCTTGTGCTACCACCATTGGATCATCCGAAAAAGCGCGCTCGCGCAATGCGATGATCGGATTATCAGGATTGATACTCAAGTCTACACAGGGTGTAAAATTCATATTTATCCCCAACTCCCGAAGTTGTCTGGCGTTAAGCGCAGCGTAATGACGGGATGAATCGATCCGGTTCAAACTTCCGATATGCTTTTGGGAAGGTGGATTGTAAAAACCTTTCGTCGGATTTAATCGGGCTACCGTTCCCCCCTCCTGATCGATACTGATGAACATCGGTCCGGAATGAATCGACTGTAACTCTTCAACCAAACGTTTCAATTGTTCCCGATCGGCGATATTGCGTAGCGAATCCGGCTTACTTAAATTTTTCTCAAAAAGAATCACTCCTCCGATATGATGGCTTCTTAACTCCTTCCTTGTTTGCTGGTCAAGAGTTGTGCCATCGAAACCGACCACGAGCAATTGGCCTATTTTCTCTTTAAGTTGGCTGTTCTTATATTGTCTGACCACGCTGAAGATGATCAACAGTAAAAGAATGTCGAGTAGGATGAATCCGTATTTATTCATGGCAACGATGTTTTATCAGATAGAAACAAAGTTAATGAATAAATCCAAACGTCTTCCTCCTCTTGATATCGATCACTCTTCCCGTTCGATACGTTCATATCTCCGGGTCTGATTCAGAATCAGATCCGGAGAGGTCAACTCTTAGAATAAGCCCAGATAAGCCGATGTGCTGTTGATCGTTTGGATAGAGGCTCCGGTAATAAATGCGTCGGCCGATGAACTGGACGGATCAAACATATAAATATGTCCCTCTCCTCCGAGTGGCGCGATTGCCATATAGAATAAACCGTCATCACCTACGATACCCGACTGATACTGATACAACCATAGGTTTTCCGGTAGATTCAACCGTACGGCACTCTTATTATATAAATCCACACGAGCTACACCCCATGCTGCTACGTCCGATCCGCTTCCGCGCTCGACATCATAAAACGGAACATAACCGATCCCGTCCCCGACATAAAACCAACCCAAAGACCCGGCCTGCATACCCAAAGCTTCCGATAAGTTCAGTTCATAACTGTCGTCATAAGTTTCATTACTGATGCGGATGATGGATGATGGCGCTGCAGTCAGCTGATAAATGTCTCCTCGCTCATCGACATGGGCTACGGGCGTACGATATCCTTGTGTCGATCCCTGTGCGATGCCGGAAGTGATGATCTTCGGATTTTGCAGGGATGGGAAATCGACTACGAGCGTGGCTGCCTGATAATCGGATGTAGTGATATTCTCATCGGTTGCGGGATCGTAAGAACGTTTGTTCAGTCCGTAATAAGCTTTCCCGCCACACAATACCGGAGCGTCGATTCTCCATACGTGAAGGCTCTTTTCGATATCTTCTTCCGTTCTTGGGAATTCAAAAGTCAATCCTCCGGTTTCATGATAAGAAGTGATGATTGAGAAATTCTGCAGATCGATGGCTGTTAGGATCCCTTTCGCGATATGATGCGAATACTCCGAGCCTGCACCGTCTGCATATGCTTTACTGGTTGTTACGTTATGCAGCAAGGCGTATTGATCGTTGAGCTTTGTCCATCTCGGATTGGTTGTTCCCATCGCTAGCGAAATATCCAGTGTTTTGATGTCGGTGTAATTCTGCCCTCCGTTCACCTGATATTTGGAGATCGTCCCGCCTCCATAACTTAAGTTATAAAGATAATCTCCGGCTTCGGATG
>CAMTOW010000167.1 GCA_947074245.1 uncultured Bacteroidales bacterium
AAAGGTCAGGCAGGAAAATGAAAAAGTTCAGGCAGTAAAATTGAAAAACCCAGGCAGGAAAATCGGAACCGTTTTCTCAGGCAGAAAAATAAGGATGCCCGACCTGATTGGGTCGGGCATCGGAAGACTTTTTTATTGAAGAGCAGCAATGATCCGGGGGATCAAAAGAGGCAACGTCGTTTCGGTAGCAGCCGTCATGAAATTGCTGTCGACGCAGAACGGATGGTCGGAAACCACGGCACGTACGATAGCGGGTTGAGCCAGCGGATGAAGGGTGATCTTCTTCCCATCCGCTATACCGGTTTTTTCGAAAAGGAGTCCGGCTACGCAATGCCCGATCATGAGTTTTTGAGCAGCCCCGAATTCGGCGATCACGGAAAGCAGATCTTGATTGGGTTGTTCGGCAGCGTGTTCGGAAAACACCGGCATCGCATCGCCGCAGGCAAATACGAACGCATCGTATTGATCGGTTCTCCCTTTGAGCGAGGCGATGACATCATCGGTACGCAAGGAAACGCCAGAGTTGGTTTTTATTTCGGGCGCGGTATCCACGGCGAACAGCGTGAATGAGATTCCGTTTTCATAGAAAGCTTCGAGGTACTGGACCAGACCGAATCCGTTTACGGGATTTACAGCGACTACGGCAACCTGTTTTTTCATAATGGTAACGTTTACAAGAGTTTATAGTTATTATTAGTAAGTATGTTAGCTTTGTGAAGCAAAGGTTGCGATTGTGAATCTGATAAACAAGAACGCAGGTGTATGTCAGTTAGTTACATGGATGTAACCTATGTTCAGACAGAATGAATTAGCTTAATGTTAAAATATGGAAAATTTTCATCATGAGGGAGATTGTCCCATCCGCGACGTAATCAGCCATTTGAGCAGCAAGTGGGCCATGTTGGTATTGATTACGCTACACAGTAACGGACGGATGCGTTTTTCGGATATTCAGCGGAGTATCGGGGATATTTCGCAGCGGATGCTGACGGTGACGTTGCGATCGCTGGAGAAAGGCGGTATGGTGGGGCGTGAAGTGTTTGCCGAAGTGCCACCGCGGGTAGAATATGAACTGACGGAAAAAGGGGACAGTTTCATTCCCTGTATCCAATCGCTCGTAGGATGGGCGGCTCAATACCCGGAACCGATCGGGGCAGAATAGAAAACGGCATCCGTACATAAGGTAGGGATGCCGTTTTTATTTGGTAGAAATCTTTAATCGATCAGACCGAAATGAACGAGGGCATTGCGAATACCGTCTTCATCGACCGAAGAGGTCACGTAGTCGGCCACGCTTTTGACTTCGTCGCCAGCATTGCCCATCGCGACACCGATTCCGGCCGTCTTGAGCATATTGATGTCATTTCCTCCATCGCCGAACGCCATGCTTTGAGAAACATCGAAGCCATGATGTTCCATGACGCGGATGATCCCCTCCTGCTTATCGTTGCCTTTGCATACGATATCGCAGAAAAGCGGATGCCAACGGGTGATGGTACAACCGGAAAATACGTTTTCCTGAACAGACGAATCGAGAGAACCCGGAAAGAAGCCCATGATCTGGAAGATATCTTTGCCGAGTGCTTCTTCGATCGGAAGCACTTCGGGAAGATCCACTTCGAGATGGTCTGTAATCTCCCGGATTTCGGGGGTAATCGCCGGAGCGAACCAACCATCGGCGTGCATGAACACAAGCGGATAGCTGACCTGGCGGCTCCACTCGATGATGCTACGGATATCGTCGGAAGAAATGTTCTTTTTCAGTAGTGTTTCGCCACCGGGAATGAAGCTATGACTTCCATTGAGCGTTACGTAACCATCGAATTCGATATTTTTAAGCGAATCGAGCAGATAATGGGGACGACCCGAAGAAACAAAGATCTTAATACCTTTTTCTTTGAGTTGCTGCAAAGACTGAAGCGCAGACTCGGGAACCTTGTGAGTTTTGAATGAAAGCAGCGTTCCATCCACATCGAAAAAAACAGCTTTAACCATAATACCTAATTAATAAAAGAGCCGGATCGGTATGGGGAAACCTTTTACGACCGGCAGGTGATCTACTTGCAACGGGCACAAAGGTACGGAAAGTAGCCGATATTCCTACCGAGGGCTGAAATGAGGGCGTTTGTGCCGCAGAGAGCGGTTGAGAGAGGGAGCGGGATAAACAAAAAGGGTAATGACGTTTCGGTCATTACCCTTTCGGAATCCTATATCAATTGTTGAGTTTCCATTCGAAGCCGTCTTTGGTGTCTTTGATTTCGAAACCAAGTCCGGTCAGTTTGTTGCGGATCAGATCGGCCATCGCCCAATCTTTGTTGGCTTTGGCGCTCATGCGCATCTCCAAAAGAAGATTGATCGCCTCGGAGTATGCCTCGTTGTTGCCCGATCCGGATTTTTCTTCCTTCTTGAGCCCGAGGATATCGAACATGAACAGCTCCATCGTTTGGCGAAGCAGAGTCAGATTTTCCGCATCGATCGTATCGTTGCCCGCAAGAACGCGGTTGATGATGCTGGCGCACTCGAACAGGTGAGAGATCACGATGGGCGAGTTGAGGTCGTCGTTCATCGCATCGTACATTTTCTGACGAAGCGGAGCGATCTCGACCGTCGATTTATCGGATGGCGTGATCTTATCCAGATTGGCGTAAGCTTCCATCAAGCGGTTGAGCCCTTTTTCGGCAGCCTGAAGCGCTTCGTTGCTGAAATCGACCGTGCTGCGGTAGTGAGCCATCAGGATGAAGAAGCGGATGGTCATCGGCGAGTAGGCCTGCGTAAGGGCTGCGTGATCGCCGGTGAAGAACTGATCGAGCGTGATGAAGTTGCCCAATGATTTACCCATCTTCTGTCCGTTGATCGTGATCATGTTGTTGTGCATCCAATAACGGACACACTCATGCCCCTGAGCAGCTACGGATTGAGCGATCTCACATTCGTGGTGCGGGAAGAGAAGGTCCATTCCGCCCCCGTGGATGTCGAATGTTTCGCCCAGGTATTTCTGTCCCATCGCCGAGCATTCGAGGTGCCATCCCGGGAAGCCGTCGCTCCATGGAGAAGGCCAGCGCATGATGTGGGCATCATCGGCTTTCTTCCAAAGGGCGAAGTCGAAGCTGTTGCGTTTCTCCTGCTGTCCGTCGAGTTCGCGGGTCGTGGTGAGAAGCTCTTCGATATTGCGTCCGGAAAGTTTTCCGTAATGGTGAGCTTTGTTGTATTTCTCTACGTCGAAATAGACCGAACCGTTGCTTTCGTATGCGAATCCGGCATCGAAGATCTTTTTCACGTATTCGATCTGCTCAATGATATGGCCGGAAGCGTGCGGTTCGATGCTTGGCGGGAGCACGTTGAGCGCTTCCATCGCCTTGTGATAGCGATTGAGGTAGTATTGCACGACCTCCATCGGTTCGAGTTCTTCCAGACGAGCTTTTTTAGCGATCTTGTCTTCGCCCTGATCGGCATCGTTCTCCAGATGGCCCACGTCGGTAATGTTGCGCACATAGCGCACTTTGTAGCCGATGTGTTGCAAATAGCGGAACAAAAGATCGAACGTAATCGCAGGACGAGCATGACCTAAATGTCCGTCGCCATAAACGGTAGGACCACAAACATAAAGTCCGACGTGTCCGGGATGAACAGGAACGAACTCTTCCTTCTTGCGGTCGAGTGTATTGTAAATATTCAGTTTCTGTGTCATAAAATTCGATTTACTTAATTGCAAAAGTAAAAAAATAAAATGAAGGGCGGGGTATCCGATCAGATGATCAGCCCGTCTTGCATATGGATAACCCGGTCGGACATCCCGGAAAGGGACTCGTCGTGGGTAACGATAACGAAAGTCTGGTTGAGCTGTTGACGCAGTTCGAAGAACAGGCGATGAAGCTCCATCTTGTTGGCCGAATCGAGGCTGCCGGAGGGTTCGTCGGCAAAGACGACGGTAGGATCGTTGATGAGCGCGCGGGCCACTGCCACACGTTGCTTCTCTCCTCCCGAAAGTTCGGCGGGCTTATGCTCCATCCGGTCGGACAGGCCGAGAAAATCGAGAATCTCTTTGGCTTTCTTTTCGGCTACGGAACTTTTGGTCTTTCCGATCAGAGCCGGGATCATCACATTCTCGAGAGCCGTAAACTCGGGGAGCAACTGATGAAACTGGAAGACGAAGCCAATGTTCTTATTGCGGAACGCGGACAATTCTTTCTCTTTCATTTTCAGAACATCGGTGCCGTTGATCACGACGCTGCCCGTATCGGCCTTATCGAGCGTGCCCATAATCTGGAGAAGCGTAGTTTTGCCGGCGCCGCTCTTTCCGATGACAGAAACGACTTCGCCCTGACGGATGGTCAGATCGATGCCTTTGAGGACACGGAGGTCGCCGAAACTTTTGGTGATATTGGATACTTCAATCATGCGTTTGGAATGAACCGGTGATGAGATTACAGTTTGCGAATAACGTGGGAGGCCAAGAAGATCCCGAAAATGGCCGGCATGTATGAGACGGTGCCGACGGTGGACTTCTTGTTCCGTTCGTTTTCGGTCAGGATAACGGCATTGCGATTGGGGGCTTCGGTAGAAAATACGACCGGAAGACCTTTGCGGATGCCTAATTTGACAAGGCGTTTGCGTACGGCTTTGGCAAGGGTACATTCGCGCGTGGCGGATATATCGGCGAACTTAACCTGAGTGGGGTCGATGCGAGCTCCGGCTCCCATGGAAGAGATGATCTTGATCTTGCGGCGCATCGCCGAAGCGATCAGATGGACCTTGGGGCTGAGCGTATCGATGGCATCGACGATAAAATCGAAATGATCGCTTTCGAGGAGCTGATCGGTCAGTTCGTCGTGAATGAACTCATGGCGCGAAACCAATTGAAGCGAAGGGTTGATATCAAGCAGATGTTTGGAAAGGATATCTACCTTCTTATGACCCACCGTGCTGTGACGGGCAACCAATTG
Source organism: uncultured Bacteroidales bacterium (assembly GCA_947074245.1). Classification (GTDB taxonomy): domain Bacteria; phylum Bacteroidota; class Bacteroidia; order Bacteroidales; family JAUNSR01; genus JAUNSR01. The sequence continues at coordinate 4,944 of CAMTOW010000167.1, forward strand.
ACGGTTGATGTTGGAGGGATTTACCACATCGCCGTCGATAATCGTGATCTTGCCGACACCGGCACGACATATCATTTCGGCAGCATACGCTCCTACTCCGCCGACACCTACGATGAGGACGTGAGATTTCTGCAATCGTTCGAGTTTTTCCTCACCAAGCAGGAGGACGGTTCTTTCAAGCCAATTTTCCACTGAATAAACTGTTTTATTACCTACAAAGGTATGAATTCGTGATAAGCGGACATCTATTTTTCAGATACCTTTTTTATATTTGTGTGAAACTAACGTCTTAAAAATTAATAATATGAAAAGAGTTCTTCTTACTGCAATGCTATTTTGCGCACTAGGCGCAATGACAATTACAGCACAGAATCAGGATAAAAAGGTTTGCGACAAAAAAGAAACCTGTACGAAAACGGACAAACAGGCAACTTGCCAGCAAGTTGAAAAACAAGAAAATAAAGAGGTGAAAGCCGATAAGAAAGCAAGTGGCGGTTGTTGCGGGTCGACCGCGAAAAAAGCAGACACGAAAACGGCTGACGCGAAAAAGGCAGAAGCGGATAAAGCTGCCAGCATCCGAACCCTGCAGCAGGCAGACAGCAAAAGCGAATGTAAAGCGAAAGCCAGTTGCACAAAACCGAGATCGGAAGAGC
>CAMTOW010000168.1 GCA_947074245.1 uncultured Bacteroidales bacterium
TATTCATTATGTACAAATTGGCCTCCGCCGGATTAGTGCGCCTGTTGTGTTCTTGTACGGGAACCAGTGAAACCATTAAATCTCCAGACAATCGTTTGAAATTATCTTTTGACACAGATGCGAACGGATCACTTCTTTATACGCTGACTACGGCAAACGTTACCTTAGTTTCACCTTCGCGCTTGGGCTTTGTGCTTCAAAACAGCGATTCTCTTTGCAAAGATTTGAAAATAGCCGGGATTGATTATGAAACTGTCGATGAAACCTGGGAGCGGCCATGGGGAGAAAACAAGCGAGTGAAAAATCATTATAAGGGAGCAACCGCGCAAATCGAGCATTCGCCTTCGGGGCGCAGATTTGATGTAGAGTTTCGTTTGTTTGATGACGGGCTTGCCTTCCGCTATATTTTCCCGAAAAATTTCGCATCGGATACGATCGTGATCGCAGATGAAATGACAGAGTTTAATATCGCGGATAATCCGACCACCTGGTGGTGTTATGCCGATTTCAATACTTATGAGAAGACATTCATGAAAAATACGCTGGATTCGGTTAGTTGGGCGGCCACACCGATGACTATGCGAAAAGAGAATGGTAAGCACTTATTCATTCATGAAGCCGCGATTTACGGATATCCGGATATGACGGTTAAGAATATGGGAGACGGCGTGTTGAAATCAGAACTGACACCCTGGAAAAACGGGATGAAGGCCTATGTACAGGCTCCTTTTGAAACACCATGGCGTATGATCGTGGTAGGAGATGCCGCAAAAGACCTTGTTGCGTCGGAGATGATCGTTAACCTAAACGAGCCATCGAAGATTGAAGACGTAAGTTGGATCAAGCCGATGAGCTATGTCGGAATCTGGTGGGAGATGCATCTTGGAAGCAAGGAGTGGAAAGAAGGTAAAATGCAAGCAGCCACCACTTCGGAAGCAAAACGCTATATTGATTTCGCCGCAGAAAACGGAATCGGAGGAATCGTTATCGAAGGATGGAATACCGGATGGGATAAATGGGGAGAAAAAGACGCCTTCGATTATATCACGCCAGCCAAAGGTTATGATCTGGAAGAAGTTGCCAGATATGCTCAAGAAAAGGGTGTTGCATTGATTATGCATCATGAAACAGGAGCAGATATCGAAAGCTATGAGGCATTGGCCGATTCGGCATTCGCCTTGTGTCAGCGCTTAGGCATCCATGCCGTAAAAACGGGATATGCCGGTGGCGTATCGACCGGAGAGAATCATCATGGGCAGCAAATGGTAGAGCATTATCAATATATCGTGGAAAAAGCCGCCGAATATAAACTGATGCTAGACGTACATGAGCCATCGAAAGCATCCGGAATCAACCGTACGTGGCCTAACCTAATGACACGGGAGGGCGTGAGAGGTATGGAATGGGAAGCTTGGAGTATCGGCAATACACCGGGACATACGACTATCATCCCTTATACGAGAGGATTGGCCGGTCCGACCGATTATACGCCAGGTATCGTGGACGTCTTATTGGAAGGGAAAAAAGATAAACGAACCCAATGGAACGATCAGTTGAAAGATATATCAAAAACGCGCGTTCATAGCACGGTAGCCCATCAGTTGGCGTTGATGGTAACGATATACAGCCCGATGCAGATGGCTTCGGATCTTCCAGAGAATTACACCGGGCATCCTGCACTTCAATTCATCCGAGACTTTGACGCTGATTGTGATGAAACGGTAGTAGTAGGCGGAGAAGTGGGCGAATACATCATTATAGCTCGCAGAGCCGGTGATAAATGGATGATCGGAGCGACGACTGATGAAAAAGAGCGTATGATTACCATTCCTTTAAACTTCTTAGGAAAAGGCAATTATCAGGCTACTATTTATCAAGACGGAGAAAAAGCTCATTGGGAAAATAATCCTACAGATTTTGAAGTGAAGACGGAGACTGTAGACTCATCGCAGGATTTGAAAATCAGACTGGCAGCAGGTGGTGGTGTAGCCATTATCGTGACTCCCGTTTAATAATTCATACAATAAAAGAGCGAGTAAATCTTATTTGGATTTACTCGCTCTTTTATTGTATGACCGAATACGGTCTCATTTGTTTTTACAAACACTCGTTTATTGAATACGGATTTTTTGTGTATGAACTTTGCTCTGCGACAGTGATCTTACAATATAAACGCCCGGAGCCAAATGATTCAAATCGATGTTTGCAGATTTATTTTTATAGGATTGAACCGTATTGCCCATCAAATCAAATATTTCGATCTTCGAAATCGAATTGTTGATTGCCAACGTGTTGTTGAAATACTCGAATGGAGATGATGAATCAACGGTTTTGTCTAGCGCCATACTCTGATCTAAACGGATGCGGTAGTTATTCGCCTGAAGGTATTCGTCATAGGTATAGCCATAGATTCGAGAACCATCGGCACTCATAATCGGAGAACCAGCGACACCTACACCCGGGTTGAGCGAATTGATTCCCTGTTCGTCATTCATAATATCCAAACCATGATTTTCGAGAATCCATTCATTCAATTTATAAATGCTGTTTTCGTCGCTTTTATACAAATACGGTTCGCGATTGTATGACAAAAGCGGATCGGCAATGATCATATCTCCATGATTATTAACAGAAAGAGCAATCGCATCGCTGAAATCGTTAAGACGAATCATAGACATATCACTCATATCAATACGAGCCGGCGTATTGGTCTGCATCCCCATCGAATATACTACCGTAGCAAAATAGCGACCATCGTGGCTCATATATGTAGCGCGCGCATCGAGCATTTCATCTTTTTCGAATAATTCCAATTGAGCCAAATAATTATTGAATGCTTCCATGTATTGTTCGAATTGCTCCTCATATAACGGATCGCCCCATTCTACCGTGATGTAATCACTCATCTGAGGAAATTGCATGGTCGGGGTATTGTCGAAATCATAAGAAAGTTCGATAAACGGAAACTCACATTCCGAGTCGGTATCTTTCCAAATCGCAAATACCGTACGTCCATTTGAAAGATAATAACGCCCCGATATGAGCGAGCCATCTCCTGATATATTGTCGGCTACCGCTCCAATGGATTCCATGCCATAAAAATCCATTGCCGGATATTTTAATGTTTTGACTTTGCCATTGACCCAGATGCAAGGAACATTAGACCAACCCTTCTGACACCATCCTACCATCTTTGTACCATCATCGGAAATCCCCGAAATTGAACCTGACATCGCACCTGCAGATAGCGGAAGCATATGCCATTCACCTTGTTTGTAATATGCAGGAGTCGACATTGTTATATCATAGCCCGATACGGCTCCAACGACCACACCATCGTTGTTGGCATTGTTCATGACATAGGTTTCGACCTCGGTCCCAAAGTATTGGGTATGATCACTCTCTTCGCTATAAAGATGACAGAAACCATTGGAGTATCCTCCCGCATACTTACCGTCGGGAGAAGTAAATACAAATGCTGAATTGTTTTCCGAAAGTTCAGTGACGATTGAAGCTCCACTCTGGGACTTAGCAGCAGATACCCAAGTGCCTATTACGGACAACAGAAGAATGTAACGTAATTTCATAAATACAAGAGTTTGTTATAAATAAATTATTTAAATATAACAAATAATAAATAAAATACAATTTTCCCATAATTAGATTTCATTTTGGGAAGAAATCAAGCACAGATAAGCATTGAAGAAAACTATAAACCACTAAAAGAAATTAAACACAGAAACGAATTTTAATTTATTCTTGTTTTTATGAAGAGCTATCCATGTGTTATTGAATTATAAATGAGGAGATGAGACAACTATTAATTATCTGTTTGCTGCTGTTTGCGACCAACCTTTATTCTCAGAAAACGAAGATAACGGGAGTCTTGACAGATTCGCAAACCGGAGCTCCGATACCTGGGGCCAATATCATGTTGAGAGAACAAGGAATATATGTCATTTCAGGACCGTATGGTGATTTTCAAATTTCGGACGCACATGCCGGAGATGACCTGATGACCATTACCGCTTCGGGATATGTAACGAAAGAACAAACTGTTTTTCTCAAAGAGAATCAATCAGTCGATTTTGGAAAGATCGCTTTGCAGCCAACTATAAATCCTTATTCGTCCGACGAAGACGGGATAATTACGTTTGATGAATCGCAAGTGGATGATGAAGCGGGCAACAATCAAACCATTGGAAACCTTTCGGGAGCATCGGATGATATTTATCTGAAAACGGCAAGTTACGCGTTTGGCGCAACGCGTTTCAGAATAAGGGGTTATAAGTCGGAATATTACAATGTGAACTTCAATGGTGTGAATTTCAATGACGCAGCACGCGGCGGGTTTAATTACGGAATGTTGGGAGGGATGAATTATGCTTTCCGAAATAAAACCATCGTTAACGGATTAGAAGCTGCTACATTCGGTTTCGGAAATATTGCGGGATCGACCAATATATCCTTACGAGCTTCGGAATTCGCGCCCGGGACACGAGTGGGTATCGGATTTACAAACCGTAACTATAAGTGGCGGGGAATGGGAACTTATTCTTCGGGACTGCAACCGAACGGATGGGCATTTGTCATATCCTTGATCGGCAGATATGCTGATGAAGGAGTCGTACCGGGAACGTTCTATTATTCATACGGATTTTTATTGTCCGCCGAAAAGATCTTCAATGAAAAACACAGTATATCCGCTACGCTATTCGGTACACCAACGAAGCGAGGACAGGCCGCCGCAACTTATGAGGAGTGTTACGATTTAGCAGGTAGTAATCTCTATAATCCGAACTGGGGATATCAGAACGGGAAAAAACGAAATGCGCGCGTGGTCGAGTCATTTTCGCCGACTGCCGTTATTTCCTGGGACTGGAAGCCTAAACGAGGAACCATATTGCATACCGGGGTGGGATTCAACTACGACAGTTATGCATCTTCGGCATTGAATTGGTATAATGCTCCTGATCCACGACCGGATTATTATCGTCGATTGCCAAGTTTCTTTACAGATCAAATCAGTATCGACAAGTATACCAATTTGTGGGAGCATGATAAAGCGTTCCGACAAATCGATTGGGATCGAATGTATGAGGTAAATCGATTGAATAACTGGGAAAATGAGAATAAAGGGAAAGATCTGGGATCGACCTATATCGTCGAAAAGCGTTATACGAATCAGGCTAATTTTATGTTGAACTCGTCATTGAATACACGCTTGAGCGATATTATGACTTTTCAGGGAGGAGTTGGCGTAAAATATACGAAAGCACATTATTATAAAACCGTTGACGATCTATTGGGAGGAGCGTTCTGGCTTGATATCGATCAATACGCCGAACAAGACTTTCCAGACAATCCGGACATACAACAAAACAATCTAAACAATCCAAACCATAAAGCTAAGAAAGGAGATACTTTCGGTTATGATTATACGATGCATAACCTTTACAGCAATATCTGGGGACAGAATATAATCAATTTGGCGCATTGGGATATCGAATATGCTTTTACGCTATCTTATACCCAATTCGTAAGAGACGGAAAAATGAGAAACGGGCGAGCTCCCGATAACTCAT
>CAMTOW010000169.1 GCA_947074245.1 uncultured Bacteroidales bacterium
GATCAGCTTTTTATTGATTACGGATCCGATATTGAGCGTTTCTGCCATCTAAATGTATGCGAGATTCTCTACCTCGGCAATCGTTTTGGCAACGCCGAAGTTTTTCGCGCTCAAACAAGCCAGGATATTGGTTTCTGAACTGTCAGTAAGGGAGATAAACGCATCTACATCGGTGATACCTTCCTCTTTCAATAACTCCGGATCGCGCCCGTCTCCAAGGATAATATCCACATCATCGATTTTCTCAACCAGTTTAAGACTTTTCTGACGGTCGGTTTCAATGATTTTGATCTGCATATCGGCCGGCGCATAGTCTGCGGTCCGGATCGCGATACGGCTTCCGCCCATGATCATAATCTTCTTTATTTCGACTTCGGCTTTGCCTGCCAGGATTCTGATATCCGAAATATGATCTTTGGTTGTCGTAAAATAAACCAGATCGCCCGGTAGGATTTTGTCGTTTCCGGTAGGTATGATGATGGAGTCTTTCCGTTTGATGACTGCGATGTGATAAAAATCGTTACCACCGGCAAGCTCTTTTAATCGATGGTTGATAATCAGAGCATTGTCGCGAAGCTTTACTCCGATTAAGACCAAAGCACCTCCGCAAAGTTCGTACCATTGGCGAACCCAGGTTTTCCGCAAGGCTGTGACGATTTCTTGTGCAGCGAGCATTTCCGGATAAATCAGTTCGTCGACCCCCAGTTTTTTGAAAAACTCCCGGTTTTCCGGCTGAAGATATTCGTAGTTGTCGATGCGCGCGAGCGTTTTGGCCGCACCTAAATTGGCAGCCAACATACAAGCTGTGATGTTCTGACTTTCGAACGGGGTTACGGCAATGAAGAGATCCGTATTTTTGACGCCGGCTTCCTTCAGGTCTTTGATAGACGTAGGAGAGCCACTGACGGTCATTAAGTTATAAGATGAAAGAGTTTCTAGTTTCTCTTCATCCTGATCCATCAGGATAATGTCCTGATCTTCTTTTGAAAGCAATTTGGCAAGGTGAGTCCCTACGGCACCCGCGCCGGCTATAATTATTTTCATCGAAACAAATGATTAGCAAACAATTATCTCAGAATTACCATTCGCTCGTAAGCGTGCGGTATATGCTGTCGACATCCATTTCACAGACTTGGTGAAGCTGATTGATGGTGCCGTGTTCAATAAATCGATCCGGAATACCGATTCGACGGATTTGTGGAGAATAACCGTTGTCGGCCATGAATTCCAATACGGCGGATCCGAACCCGCCCTTCAATGCTCCGTCTTCGACCGTTACGATGCGGTTGAATCGTTTCATAACATCGTGGAGTAACTCTTCGTCGAGCGGTTTGAGAAATACCATGTCGTAATGAGCGATGGAGATTCCCTTTTTTTCCGCTTCCCGAATTGCTTCGGCTACGTTGTTTCCAATCGGGCCTAACGAGAGAACCGCGATGTCGGTTCCGTTTTTGAGCGGATAACCTTTTCCGATTTCCACCGATTCGAACGGACATTCCCAGTCGGATAGAGAGCCTTTCCCGCGAGGATAGCGGATCATGAATGGTCCGTGGTTTTCCGCTTGAGCGGTATACATGAGTTTTCGTAGCCAATGCTCGTTGATCGGAGCGGCTACGGTCATATTGGGGATCGCTCGAAAATAACTCAGATCGAAAACTCCATGATGGGTAGGTCCGTCTTCTCCGACAAGACCTGCGCGATCGAGGCAGAAAATGACGTGGAGTTTTTGAAGCGCAACATCGTGAATCACTTGATCGTAGGCTCGTTGCATGAACGAGGAATAGATATTGCAGAATGGTACCATCCCCTCTTTAGCCAAGCCTCCCGAAAATGTTACGGCGTGCTCTTCGGCAATTCCCACATCGAATGAACGATCGGGAAACTCTTTCATCATATAGGTCATCGAACATCCGGTAGGCATTGCGGGAGTGATTCCGACAATCTTCGGATTCTGACGAGCCAATTCGACCAAGGTGTGGCCGAAAACATCTTGAAACAGAGGTGGCTGACCTTCAGAAGAGGGAAGAAAGCGTTCTCCGGTAATCTTGTTGAACTTACCGGGAGCATGCCAGATCGTGGCCGATTCTTCCGCCGGTTTGAATCCTTTGCCTTTGACGGTACGGATATGGAGGATCTTTGGTCCTTTCATATCTTTAATATCATGCAAAATACGCACGAGCGATTCAACATCATGTCCGTCAACAGGACCGAAATAACGTACGTCCAGTCCGTCGAAGATGTTCTGTTGTCGGGTAATCAGCGATTTAAGACTGTTGTTGAAACGCAGAATCGCTCCACGAATGTCTTCGTTGATCAGGTTCGCTTTATAAAATGCTTTGTACAGATTGTAACGGATCTTGTTGTAAGAACGAGAGGTTGTTATATTGACCAGATATTGATTCAATCCGCCCACGTTGTGATCAATGGCCATATTGTTGTCATTCAGTATGATCAACAGGTTGTTCGGATTGGAAGACGCATTGTTGAGCCCCTCAAACGCTAAGCCGCCACCAATGGCCGCATCGCCGATTACAGCGACGACATGTCGGTTTTTCTCGTCTTTATTTAAAGCGCTGGCCACAGCCATACCCAGTGCGGCAGAAATCGAATTGGAGGCATGTCCGGCAGAGAATGTGTCGTATTCACTTTCAGCCGGAGTCGGGAAACCGCTCAGACCTTTGAATTTGCGATTGGTGTGAAACTGTTCACGTCGTCCGGTCAGGATCTTATGCGCGTATGCCTGATGCCCTACATCCCAGACGATTCGGTCATAAGGCGTATTGAAGACATAATGCAGCGCAACGGTCAGTTCGACAACGCCTAAGCTGGATGCGAAATGGCCGGGATTGGAAGAGAGTTCATCGATAATAAACTGACGCAACTCTCCGCAGATCTGTTCGAGTTGTGCGGGAGAGAGTTTTCTGAGGTCGTCAGGATAAATAATCTTTGATAATATATCGTTTTCGTGAATGTCTGACATAGATGACAATGTAAATTTTTCGCAAAATTACGGATTTTAGCGCGATCTAGGCGCTTATTGATTTTTCTTTTTGCGATAATGCTTCCATATCGGAATGAAAACAAAACCACCGGAGAAGAAAAGGTAGAAAAATGTCATTACCGTAATATGCTCACTCTCGCTGACAATGATATAGCACAGGAAACACCAGAGCAATATAATGCAGGAGATATTGAAATTATTGAGTTTTCTCATAATAGTAAACAAAAAAGTCTTTATTGTTCCCTAAAGCAGAGAACAATAAAGACAAATATAATATAAAAGAAAGATAATAATCAAATAAGCCGCCAAAAGCTCAGGCAGCCGATATGAATTACCGGTTGCGTATGCCAATCAGGCTTCGATGTTTTTTCTGGATTCGTGCAGATACTTCTTTAAAGCTTCCGTATCCCGGTTTTTGATGATCCCCAATAATCGTTCCATCTGCTCGCAGATCTTTTCGACCTGATCCGGAGTATGCGGATTGAAGAGGATTTCCGAAAGAAGATAATCGTCTTCGGATAAAAGTCCTCGGGCAATCGCCATATGCTTTTTGAACGTCGTGCCCGGAGCCTCCTGGGGTTTCATGACTCCGGTGAATACCAACGTCGAGACAAATGGGATTGATAGCGAATAGGCGATCGTTTCATCGTGCTCTTTGAAGGTGTATTCGAAAATATTGAGTCGCAAGTGACGATAGAAATCCCGGAAAAACACTTTCCCCAAATGATCCGATTCGGAAATAATGATCGTGTATTGAGTGGAAAGATCGCTTAAGTTGGCGAATGTGGGGCCAAACATCGGATGGGTCGATACGAACGGATGACCTGCCTGTGCGTAAAATTCCGGTAATCCCGTTTTTACCGACGCGATGTCTGAAAGGATACAGTTCGCACCGATATATGGCAAAATCATATGAAAAGCATCGATCGTATATTTTACCGTCGCGGCATTGATCACAAGTTCGGGATCGAATGCTCGAATCTCTTCCGGATCTGTCATCCGGATGGTGTTGAATACGAAACGCAGTTTTTCGGGATTGATATCGAAAAGAGCCACTTCGTGCTGCATGCACAGAGCATCGGCGAAAAATGCACCCATTTTACCGGCTCCAAGAACTAATATTCTCATAATTAGCGATTGATAAGTTCGATCTGTTTTCTGACAGATTCTTCGTGAATGGCTTCGAATACTGTTTTGATGAAATCTTCCGACATATCCATATCGGTGCCTTGCGCTACTCGTTTGGATAGGATTTCATCATATCGATTGGTCTGCAATACAGGCATGTTGTTCTCTTTTTTATATTGCGCGATTTCGCTCGAAACACGCATGCGTTTGCACAGAAGCTGTAATAACTCTTCGTCTAATTCGTCGATTTGGCGACGTAGCGAGCAGAGATTTTCCGTAGACTGGATCGTATTTCGGATAACCAGTTTTTCTAGAATCTCTTTTAACGTATCCGGTGTGACCTGCTGATCTTTGTCGCTCCAAGCGCAATCCGGACAACAGTGAGACTCGATGATCAGTCCATCGAATCCAAGATCCATTGCTTGTTGAGAAAGCGGTTCGATAAGCTCTCTTTTGCCGCCGATGTGGCTCGGGTCGCAGATGATAGGCAGCTCCGGTAATCTGCGGCGCAATTCGATTGGAATATGCCATGCGGGCAGATTGCGGTATAGTTTATTGTCGTAAGTGCTGAATCCGCGGTGAATGACGCCGATACGACGGATGCCGGCGTTGTAGATACGTTCGATCCCCCCGATCCAAAGTTCTAGATCTGGATTTACCGGGTTCTTGATCAATACAGGAATGTCTATCCCCGATAGCGCATCGGCAATCTCTTGCATGGCAAACGGATTCGCACTGGTGCGGGCTCCGATCCATAGCATGTCGATACCATGTTTTAGAGCTTCGAACACATGTCTTTCGGTTGCTACCTCTACGGCGGTATACATGCCGGTTTCTTCTTTTACACGTTTCATCCAGGGCAATCCGATGACTCCGACTCCTTCGAAACCACCCGGTTTGGTACGGGGTTTCCAGATGCCGGCACGGAAAATTCTTACACCATTGGCTGCAAGCTGATGTGCGGTTTTTAATACTTGTTCTTCGCTTTCGGCGCTACATGGTCCCGATATTACGAGTGGGCGCTTGTTGTCGATGCCCGGAAGTAGAATAGATTCGAATTTCATAAGGATATTGTGGTGAAGAAATGATCTTCTGGTTGATTATTTAATATGACTGGATAATGCGGCGACGATGCGAGTGAACGCCTCCTTGATTTTGTTTTCGTCCGCACAAAGCGAGATTCGGATGTATCGATCTCCGTTACTACCGAAGATCATACCCGGAGTAATGAATACGTTGGCTTGATGCAGAATCATTTCGGTAAGTTCTTCGGCGTTTTTGTATCGTTTGGGAATTCTTCCCCATAGAAACATCCCGGTTTGCGAAGAATCGAAACTGCATCCTAAAAGCCTCATAATCGATTCGGCTTTGTTGCGACGCAAACGATACGTCTTATTGTTGTTGGCATGCCACTCTTGGGTATTGTTCAACG
>CAMTOW010000170.1 GCA_947074245.1 uncultured Bacteroidales bacterium
TTTACGAATGATTTATACGGTATCGAACGATCGTTTACTCGCGAGTAAATTCAATAAAGACAGGCAATCGATCGAGAATAAACAATAAGAAAAAAGGTTTGCTTCAGCTTTGTATAATCTAAATTCCGGAATCGGATGATTCGATCCGATTGAAACATTTTGCTCTTCAAAGAGTTATAATAATTAGACGCCGATAAAACGTATCGCTTATGAAGCAATTTTTTCTTCCTGCATCCGATGGTTTACGTCTCGCTTGTGCGCTGTTCGAAGCCGATTGCCCTCAGGCGATCGTGCAGATCATTCACGGGTCGGTCGAGCATAAAGAGCGCTATTATGATTTTGCCCGCTTTCTGAACGAAGCGGGTTATGCGGTGATTCTGTCTGACAATCGCGGTCACGGCGGTTCTTTGAGTTCTCATTACAAATTGGGATATATGGATGATTACCGACGCATCGTGCAGGATCAGTTTGAGATCAGCCGGTATGCCCGGTCGATATATCCCGATAAGAAGCTTCATCTGTTCGGACATTCGTTAGGTACCGTTTTCGCCCGGATTTATCTGGAAAGACATGATGCCGAGATATCCAAACTAATCCTGAGCGGAATGGTTTATTACAATCCGTTTACGCCGATCGGTATTTTACTGGCGAGATTCGTCATACTCTTCGGCGGGCAATGGGGATATTGTAAGTTGTTGCGCGAATTGGTGCGTAATGGCGATGATATCAATTGGGTAAGTGCCGATCAGACCAATCTGGAAATTTATCGCAACGACCCGCTATGTGGGTATCATTATCCCAATCGTTCGGTACTCACGATTATGGAAGCGGTGCGCGAACTGAGCAGGACTTCCCATTTCGGATGCGCGAATCCCGATTTGCCGATTCTGAGTGTTTCGGGTGCGGAGGATCCGGTTACCGGAGGTACGGAGGGACTGAAACATTCGTTCGGTTTGTTGTATAAATCTGGTTACCATACCATTGAGAATATTGTTTATCCCGATATGAAGCATGAAGTGTTGCATGAAACGGATCGTATTTTGGTTTATCAAGACATCCTGAACTTCCTGAATAATGAAATGATCTGACGTTTTTTTACCGTCACTCCTTACGAATACATGAGCTGTTATTGAAAGATCTGATCAAGTGTCAGATCTTTTTTTATGCGGGCTATTGTTAAAATTAATTTAAGGGTAATTCCATTGAAGAATAAATATTTTTCGTTTTTCGATAAATTAACCCCATGAATGAGTGGTGTATTTCATCTTATTTTCTACTTTTAACACACGAGAAAATAAAATTTATAAATAGATAACCCCAATCAGATCCGGAAAGTATCGCTTATTGTACTTTTTGGCTATCGAAAAATGATTAGAACCCAATGAAAACCATTTTTTCCACATTATTACTCAGCAGTCTTGCGGTAGGAGCGTTGGCGGATGAGAGTCCGTTATGGATGCGCAACAGCTCGATCTCACCCGATGGAAGTACCATCGCATTCTGCTATAAAGGAGATATTTTTACCGTTCCCACAGCGGGTGGTCGCGCTTTTCAGCTGACGACCCATCCGGGATATGATACCAAACCGGTCTGGTCGCCCGACGGATCGAAAATCGCATTCGCTTCCGATCGTGAAAAGAGTTTCAACGTGTATGTGGTTGATAAGAACGGCGGCGTGCCGACCAAATTGACGACTCATTCCGAATCGGAATATCCGGTTACGTTTCTGGATAACCAAACGGTATTGTTCAAATCAGGCATCATGTCTACAAGTGAATATACCCAGTTTCCCGGACGTCAGTTCTCTCAAATCTATTCGGTGGATGTAAACGGCGGTCGCCCGAAATTGGTTTCGACCCACCCGATGGAAGATCTGAAGATCAATGAATCGGGAGATACCTATCTTTTTCATGATAAAAAAGGATATGAAGATGAATGGCGCAAACACCATCAGTCGTCGATCACGCGCGACGTATGGATGTATAAACCGGCATCGGGAAATTATACGAAACTGACTACGTTTAAAGGGGAAGACCGTAATCCTGTATTTTCGCCGGATGGGAATTCGTTTTATTATCTGAGCGAACAAGACGGTACGTTCAACGTATACAAGGCTCCGGTCGATCAGCCTCAGAACGCCGTAGCGCTTACTTCTTTCACCGGCAACCCGGTACGCTTCCTGAGCATCGCCAAAAACGGAACGTTGTGTTTCGGTTACGATGGCGAGATCTATACGATGACAGAGGGAGGCACGCCACAGAAAGTGAACGTATCGATCCTAAAAGATAAACTGGAGCAAGACAGCCAATATCAGAACCATGCATCGGGAGCCCGAGACTTGGCGCTTTCGCCCAACGGCAAAGAGGTGGCGTTTATCCTGCGCGGTGATGTTTATGTGACGTCGATCGAATATCCGTCGACCAAACGGATCACCAATACGGCCGAACAGGAACGCAACGTGACGTTCTCTCCCGACGGGCGTGCTGTGATCTATTCGTCTGAACGCAACGGGATCTGGAATATCTATCAGACCGAACTGGTGCGTAAAGAGGATAAATACTTTACGTATGCCAACGAACTGAAAGAAACTCCTTTAACGACCAATACGATCGCTTCATTCCAGCCGGAGATATCGCCCGACGGAAAAAGTGTCGCTTACCTGCAAGATCGCACGACGATCAAGATTCTGGATCTGAAAAGCGGGAAAAGCAAAACGTTGTTGGATGGCAAATACAATTATTCGTATTCCGACGGCGACCAAAACTTTACCTGGAGCCCCGACAGCAAATGGCTATTGTCGAAATACATCGGTATCGGCGGTTGGAACAATGTGGACGTGGCACTGATCAATGCCGAAACGGGCGAAGTGACCAATCTGACCGAAAGCGGTTACACCGACGCCAATCCGCAATGGGTAATGGACGGTAAAGCGATGTTGTGGTCTTCGGATCGCGCCGGGTACCGGAGCCATGGAAGCTGGGGATCGCTTGATGATTTGTATCTGATGTTTTTCGATAATGAAGCGTATGCGAAATATCGAATGACGAAAGAGGAGCTTGAGTTGTGGGAAGAAACCGACAAGAAAGCGCGCGAAGAGAAAGAAAAGGCGGAAAAAGAAGCGGAGAAAAAAGAAAAAGAGGAGAAGAAGGGCGAAATCAAGCCGGAGAAAGTGAAACCGCTTCAACTTGATCTTGACGGACGTCGGGACCGTGTCGTTCGCCTGACTCGTAATTCTTCGAATCTGTATGACGGATATCTGACCAAAGACGGAAGCAAACTCTATTATACGACTTCGTTTGAAGCGGGATCCGACCTTTGGGTGATCGATCTGAAAGACGGATCGCAGAAGATTCTTGTAAAAGATCTGGGTGGCTACGGACTCGTGGCGGATAAAGATGAGAAAGCTCTTTATGTGCTTGCCAAAGGGGGACTGAAGAAAATCGAGATACCAGCGGGAACACAGAAGACCATTCCGTTCAGCTCGGAATTCGAATACAAACCTGCGGGCGAACGCGACTATATCTTCGATCACGCCTGGCAACAGGTTACCGATAAGTTCTATGATCCGGAGATACACGGTATCGACTGGAAAGGATATAAAGATACTTATGCGCGCTATTTGCCGCATATCAACAACAACATCGATTTCGCGGAGATGTTGAGCGAAATGTTGGGCGAACTGAACGCTTCGCATACCGGCGCGCGTTGTTATACGCCGACCGGAACAGCAACCGCCACTCTCGGAGCTTTCTATGATGATACGTATACGGGAGACGGATTGAAGATCAAAGAAGTGATCGCGCGCGGACCGTTGGCATTGGCCGTTGAGCCGATCGAAGCGGGAGCGATAATCCTGAAGATTGACGGAAAACCGGTGAAAGCGGGCGAAGACTACTATCCGTTGCTGGAAAAGAAAGCCGGAAAACCGGTGTTGCTGACCATCAAAAATAAAGGAAAAGAGGTTGAGGTGAAGGTGAAACCGATCTCGCAGGGTGAGCAAAACAACCTGCTTTACAAACGTTGGGTGAAAAACAACAGCGATCAGGTGGATCAATTATCAGGAGGTAAAGTCGGATACGTGCATGTACGCGGGATGGATTCGGAGAGTTTCCGGGAAACGTATTCCGAATTGTTGGGTCGATGCCGAAACAAAGAGGCGGTTATCGTCGATACGCGCCACAACGGAGGCGGATGGCTTCATGACGACTTGATCACGCTCTTGAGCGGAAAGGTTTATCAGCAGTTCGCGCCGCGCGGACAGTTCATCGGAAACGACCCATTCAACAAGTGGACCAAACCGTCTTGCGTATTGGTTTGTGAAGATAACTATTCCAACGCGCACGGATTCCCATGGGTATATAAGGAATTGGGAGTCGGCAAACTGATCGGTACGCCGGTACCGGGAACGATGACGGCCGTATGGTGGGAAAATCAGATCGATCCGACGATCGTATTCGGTATTCCTCAAGTGGGTTGCCGGGATATGAACGGGAATTATTTGGAAAACCAGGAATTGCAACCGGATATCGAAATCTACAACGATCCGGCATCGATGATCAATGGCAAAGACCTTCAGTTGGAACGTGCCGTAGAGGAGATGTTGCACCAGGTTCAGCAATGAAACTGAATCGACTCGATAAAGAGGTTTGAGGAGGATCGTTTAATCGGATAAGGCCGGAACGATTACTTGGAATAAGCCTTCAAATTAAAGACCCTGAAGCGGATTTTTTGTAAATCCGTTTCAGGGTCTTTTTTTATGTCGTAAAGATCAAGCTGGAGTCGAATCAGAGAAGCCATTCGTTCTGAATGATTTCTCCCTGACGACTCACTTTGATGAGTTTGATCGGTATTTTTCGCTGACTTTGCGCGACGGCTTTTTGTGCGATACGCAATAATTCGGAGCAGCATGGCACATCCATAATCATCACGGTAAGGGTATTGATCTCGGAGCGGTCGATCATCGCAGAGAGTTTCAAGACGTATTGCTCCTTGTTCGAGTCGAGTTTGGGACAAGCGATGGCAAGCGTTTTGCCCGGAAGGAAATCCGAATGGAAATTGCCGGCGGCAAAAGCGGTGCAATCAGCGGCTAAAAGCACATCGGCGTTCCGAAAATAGGCGGCTTCCGGATTCAACAGGTGCAATTGGACCGGCCATTGGCGCAAAGCCGAAGGATGACCCGCGGTTTCCGACGGAGTAGCGGGCGGAGCGAACTGCATCGGTCGGCTACCTGGACAACCGGATGGCGCATTCTGTCGGGGTAACACGATTTTCGAAGGATTGCCCGAAGCTGCCGGTTGCGGGGTTCGGGGCGAAAAGGATGCGGGTTCATGCATCGTTTTAATGCTCGGAACCGCTTCGAACGAACTTAGATCAATCGCTACACGCTGTTTTTTCAGATAATCGATCGCCTGATTCAAATAATCGGTTTCACCATGCTCTTTCAAATGCTGAAGATGCGCTAAAATCGTTTTATCTCCGTTTGGAATGATTCGCTTGATTACCGAAATCTCATCATACGGAGCGGCTTCCCGCTCGATCAGACGAATCGCGCC
>CAMTOW010000171.1 GCA_947074245.1 uncultured Bacteroidales bacterium
ATTCGGGTAAATAGACATTCGTAGATCGGATGTTGTGTTTTAATTTATTGATTAATAGTTGTTTATTGTTTTGGTTGTAGTCTGAATAAAAAGAGTTTTGACAGACTTGTAGTACGGATGTAGAGCGTTTTTTGCAGAGTAGTTCTTGTAAAATATATTCATTTGTCGAAAGCGAAACTCTCATGCTACAGAGTAAAATTAAAATCTATGCCAATGAAAACAAACAGAATTTATCAATTGCAAGGAGTATTAAAGTGCTTATTATTCCTTATGCTATGGATGCCTATTTCTGCTTTCGCCCAGCAGATAGACATCACGGGAACGGTTCTTGATGATAAGAACGAACCCATTATCGGGGCGAACGTCCTGGAAAAAGGAACGACCAACGGAACGATAACCGATTTCGACGGGAAATTCAAATTAAATGTCGATCCGAAAGCTACACTCGTAGTATCGTATATCGGCTATCAGGGACAAGAGGTTGCCGTAAACAATCGTAAAACCATTCGTGTCATTTTATCGGAAGATACCGAAGTATTGGATGACGTTGTGGTGATCGGTTACGGAACCATGAAAAAAAGCGATATGACCGGAGCCATATCTTCTGTGGATGCCGGAGAATTAAGCAAACGAATTACAACCAACCCGGCGGAAGCGCTTCAGGGAAAAGTAGCCGGAGTGAACATCACCAAAGCCGGTGGTAACGCGGGTGCGGGAGTTCAGGTGAAAATACGCGGTGTGAAGACGATGGGCGATAACAATCCTCTTTATATCATCGATGGTTTTCCCGGAGATATTGAAAACGTGAATCCGCAAGATATCGAATCGATGGAGATTCTTAAAGATGGTGCGGCGGCGGCCATTTACGGGTCGGTAGCAGCCAACGGGGTGATCATCATCACGACTAAAAGCGGAAAGAAAGGAAACAATAAAGTTGATTTCGGTGCTTATGTGAGTTTCAATTCAGTCGCTAAAAAAATGGAGATGCTCAATGCATCCGAATATAAATCGATGCATAAGGCGATGTATGACAACTGGAACGCGTATGACGCGAAACGCGGAGGATCCGAACAGTATAATCTGCCTGCATACATAACCAAGGAAACGGGTATCGATACCGACTGGCAAGACGCCATGCTTCGTCACGGATTATCGCAGAACTATACGTTCAGTATGCGTGGAGGAAATGAAACCGCACAATATTCGGTTTCATACAACCATTCGGACGAGAAAGGTATCTTCTTGGGAAATGACTTCCGTCAGGATAACGCCCGCATGAAAATGTCGTTGAACAAATACATTTTTACGGTCGATGCCAATATGGCTTTCAAATTTACCGATAATCGTCAACCGGAATTCTCGATCAAAGAGATGTATATGATCTCACCATTGGTTCCGATCTATGATGAAAACAATAAATACGGATTCGGACTAACCAATTTCGACGGTATTCCGAACAACCGAAACGTTATGGCGGACCATCATTATGAAACGACTCGCGACAAGCGTTACCATACGGTTGCCAATATCGGTGTAACGGCTAAATTCACACCCTGGTTGAGTTTCAAGACGAGCTATGCGTATCGTGGTGAACACCAGCGTCAGAGCTATCACGCTCCGGATTATATCGCCGATGAAAAAGCGAAACGGGAATATCCGTATTATAGCGAAACGACCGGCTATTGGGAAGAGCATCTTTGGGAAAACCTATTGAGTTTCAACAAAGACATTAAACAAAACAAGATCAATGCCGTGATCGGAACATCGGTAACCGGACAGAATTATAACTGGAATTCGGTTGGGGTAGAAGGTAAGAAGACGGTATATAAAGTAGAAAACGGATCGCTCGTTACGACCGAAATTCCGGGAGGATTCCTGGATAGCTCGTTCTCTACGATCGGTGCCGGCGCAGGAGGTACATTCAACGGAGAAGGCAGCCGATGGAAATACAATCGCGTATCCATATTCGGACGTGCCAACTACGCATACAGCAGTCGTTATCTTGCTCAGTTTACATTACGCTATGACGGATCTTCGAAATTCGGTAAGAAAAGCCGTTGGGGATGTTTCCCGTCGGTGGCTTTGGGCTGGAGAATCAGTGAAGAAGAGTTCTTCCCGGAAAATCCGATCGTGAGCAATCTGAAGCTTCGCGGTAGCTGGGGGCGCTTAGGAAATGAAGGTGCGCTTGGTTATTATAACTTCCTGGCTTTGATCAGCACGTATAACAACAAATATCAGGGATACGTAAAAGGAAACGGCGATAATGCCTGGGCCGGAAGTATCGCTACGGGGCTTGAGAACCGAAATCTGAAATGGGAAACCACCGACACGAAAAATATCGGTTTGGATTACGGGTTGTTCAACAATAAACTGACCGGATCGATCAACTACTATTATAATAAGACCGAAGATTTGCTGATTACGAAAAAACTTGCTCCTTCAGCCGGGTTGGATAATCCGACATTGAATGTGGGTAAAATGAAAAACTCGGGTGTGGAGATTGAGTTGAGCTATTCGGATAAAGTGGGGAAAGATTTTCAATATACGGTTGGCTTCAACTTGACGACGATCAATAACAAGGTGCTGGAACTGGCCGATAAAGATCAGGTATTGTTCGGCGAGGGTCTGAAATACGGAACGGAACATTTCCCGACACAAACCAAAGTGGGTAAACCGGTAGGTGGTTTCTGGCTTTACAAAAGCAACGGAATCTTCCAAACAGACGCTGAAGCCGGCGATTATAAAAACTCGCAAGGGGTAGCATATCAGCCGAATGCGGAAGCCGGAGATATTCGATTCGTGGATACGAACGGCGACGGAACAATCGATGAGGCGGATAAAGTGTTCTGCGGTTCGGGTATTCCGAAAGTGGAAGCGAACATCAACCTAAGCATGAGTTACAAAGGATTCGACCTTTCGGCGGTATTGTCGAGCGCATGGGGATTCAAGATCTATAACGGAAACAAATATTTCTATGAAGGAATGAACTCCGGTTCCAACTTCCTAAGATCATCTTTGAACGCATGGACGCCGGAAAACCGGAACACATCAATCCCGAGAGCGATCTATCAGGACCCGAACGGAAACATGCGTGAGTCGGATCGCTTCCTTGAAAAAGGCGATTTCGTACGTCTTCGTCAGTTGCAGATCGGTTATACCATGCCGGAAAAACTATTGGCGAAAGTGTATATCGAACGAGTTCGCTTTTATGTGAGTGGCGAGAACTTATTCACCATTACGGGATATGACGGTATCGATCCGGAGTTTTCGAGAGCCAACGTATTGAATACGGGTATCGACAAACTGATCTATCCGTTCACACGCTCCTATACGGTAGGGGTACAGCTGACATTCTAACTTTAAATTGAAAAGAACATGAAAAAATATATTTATCTATCGGTTATCTGTTGCGGTGCCCTGTTTACGACAGGGTGTGAAGATTTCTTAACCGTGACATCATCCGATCAATTGACGTCAGACAGCTTCTGGCGGGATCAGGCGGATGCTGAGGCCGGACTGGCTGCCGCATATTCTCAGCTCGAATACTATATTGATACCTGGGAGTTCGCCGAAGTTAAATGGCCCGTGGAGGCTTATCGCGAAGATATCATCAATATGGGTAGCGACGCGATGAATTATCCGAACTGGGTTGAGCTTTACAATTTCAGTTACACCAACGGTAATTCGCAGTTCAGCAACTACTGGGCGAACAATTATAAAGGAATCAGTTTTTCCAATCAGGTGATTCAGAAAGTCGCGGGTATCCCCGAAAACGCCATCACGACGGATATACGCGAACAAATCGTCAATGAGGGTCATTTCCTTCGTGGTTATTATCACTTGAAACTGATTCTGAATTGGGAGAAAATCATTTTGCGCGATAAATACATCACGGATCCGGCTGATCTGAGCAAAGGTTTGTCCAGTCGCGAAGAGGGCTGGGATTTCATCATTTCTGATTTTCAGAAAGCGACACAGCTTCCGGCTTCGCACGATGCGGACAATGTGGGACGCGCTACCCGCGGAGCTGCTTATGCTTATTTGGGATTCGCTTATCTGACGAGAGCATATGAGGAAACAGCTGAAAGAACGCAGTATCTGCAAAAGGCACTGGAAGCGTTTAATGAAGTAAAAGGATACTCGCTGGAGCGTAACTTCGCAAGTATGTTCGACGCAACCAACAAGAACTGCCCGGAATCGGTATTCGAATTGCAGACGTCAATGAACAGTGCCAACGGAGCCAACTACCGAACCCAGTTTCATCGCTGGATCGGATGTGCCGAATTATGGGGCTGGGATGAGATTATGCCGAGCGAGATTCTTCTTGATGAATTTATGAAAGAGGGCGAGATCGCTTCGACGGGTTTATATGACAGCCGACTATATCACACGATCTTCTATCAGTGCGACCACTTCAATGACGGTAACGGCCGCGTCTTCGGTTATGATTATGACGAATGGTTCAACTATGAAGATGAAAACGGAGATTATGTCGCATACAACCGCCCGGCATTCAAAAAGTTCCTGCCGGCGACCTTCGAAGCATTGGGGCAGAACTATTGTGCGATCAATATCCCGCTGATGCGTTATGCCAACGTATTGCTGATGAAAGCCGAAGTGCTGAACGAACAGGGACAGACAAGCGCTGCAATCGAACTGATCAATGAAATCCGTGACATCCATGGTGATATGCCCGCTATGACGGGTACATCTCAGGAAGATGTACGGGCGCAGATCGAACACGAACGTATGATCGAGTTTCCGCTTGAAAACTGGCGCTGGTATGATTTGCGCCGTTGGGGGAAACTAAAACCGGCGATGCAGAATGCCAACAGAAACGGATTTGATACGAACAAACATCAATTCTATCCTGTTCCGCTGACAGAGATTAACTCGAACAGTCAGATCAAAGAATAACGAATACAATTACAATATCATTTTTTTATGTTGATTATAATCGGGACGATGATGCTTGGCGTATTGCTAGGCTACCTTTTGAAGACAAAACGGTTTGTAATGATCCACAAAGTGATTACAGGCCTGATATGGATACTCCTTTTTTTACTCGGACTGGAAGTGGGAGGCAATGAACGGATTGTACATTCGTTGCCATCGCTCGGACTGGAAACCGTAGGTATCACCGTCGCGGCACTGCTGGGTAGTATGATCGCCGCTTGGATTCTGAGTAAGACATTGAGTAGGAAGCCCCTTTTTCAACATGAATCGAATCTCTCATCAACACACAACAACCCTGACACTCAAAAGGAAGAGGTATCTGATACCTCTTCCCCTTTGAGGGGGAGCGCGATCATCATTCTGTTCTTCCTGTTAGGTGTTTTCGTCGGTTATTTTAAGATTATTCCTCTCGAGTATTTTTTGGATAACATCAGTTACTATGCATTGTGCATGTTGATGTTCAGCGTAGGTTTCGGAATCGGAAACGATCCGCAGACCATTCGGAATTTCCGATCCTTAAATCCGAGTCTGGTTTTTCTACCGTTCATGACGATTATCGGTACACTTGCCGGATGCGCTGTTCTCAGTCTTCT
>CAMTOW010000172.1 GCA_947074245.1 uncultured Bacteroidales bacterium
GAGATTCTCCGGAGTGACTGGAGTTCAGACGTGTGCTCTTCCGATCTCCGATTGACCGCTCAGTTCGACATAAACCGAACGCGACGGATTGGTATTGAACCATAATTCGCGAACCCGGATGGAATAAGACGCGTCGAATTCGGGCAGATCGATGCTGATCAACGTAATCTTGTTGCCGTCTTTATCACGCGTGATATCAAAATAATCACATGAAGCGGTCAGCAACAATGCTGCGCCAAGTATCAGATTCAGAACACGTTTTTTTAGAGAGGTTTCTGGTTTCATTTCGAAAAGAATTTAATGGAGAGGATGAGTTTGGCAACCGGATAAAAACGGTATTTCGAAAATTGCGATTCAATCACCGACACATGTTCGGGTCTGCCCGAGGGAGCCAACATCCCCGACGCGTTCATTTCCAGCCGGGGCGCACCCATGTAGTAGGTGCCCACTTCGAATCCACAAGCCACGCGTTTGTGATAAGCGGCCTGACGCCCAAAGCCGATCCCGACATAAGGCGAAACGCTTAAGCCGTTTTTTATCGATACCCGGAGCGAACCTACGGCGTCGGGCTTGATGTAGATATCCCCGAATTTGAATTCATCGCAAGGGATCGCCTTCAATGCCGGATTGAAAAAAAGCAATGCGATACCGCTTTTAAAATAAAGCCATTTCAAACACTGAAATCCTGCTGTAAAGGATAAACCTCCGGTTTTGTAGGACAAACGTGCGTCCATTTTCAAATCGTTCTCTTCGAAATCAAAACGACGCCTCAAACGCATTTGCTCATAACCCGCCTGTACGCTCCAGCGGGATGTGGGATTCCAGTACAGATTACCTCCGACCCCGTTGGTGGATATAGAAAGTGCTCCGCCGAATACATGCTTGTCGCTTTCGGAATAGGACGGCAGGATGACAAAAAAAGAAAAAATGATGATTGATAAAATAGTCTTACGGTTCATACGAGCTCTATGATGTGCTGAATTCAAAACAAATATAATGAAGGCTGGCGAAACATTTCTCCTCCTCTCCGAAAAGGTTGCTTAAACTACTTTTGGAATGTCGGTACGAATTAAAAATTATCTTTGTAGCCGACACCCGCACTCGGGGTTATAACCGTCTTAAAAATTCATTACGAATGCGCATCAATCATCTTCTATATGGTTTTCTTCTGTTCGTTTCATGCAACACGAAGAATAACACCCCTCAAGAATCCATCAATTACACGGTTAAATACGCGACCGGTTTTCTCGTAGAAAAACATCCGGAATATACCAAAGTGGTTATCCGAAATCCGTGGGACACGCTACAAAACCTTCAGGAATATGTGCTGATCCAAAAAGGAGAGCCGCTTCCGGAGAGTTTGCCGTCTGGAACCATCGTGCGCGTTCCGCTCGAACGAGTCGTAGCTTATGGCGCTTTGCAATGTACTCTTCTGGATCAGCTCAATGAGCGCGAAGCCATCTCGGGAGTTTGCGAATCACAATATATTCATATCGACTTCATCAAAGAGAAAGTCCGAAAAGGGCTTATCCCCGACCTGGGCGAATCGGTATCGCCCGATATTGAGAAAATCATCGATTTGAATCCGGAAGCGATCCTGACTTCGCCCTTCCCCAACGGTTCGTACGGGAAAGTGGCCAAAACGGGGATTCCGATCATCGAATGTGCCGATTATATGGAAAAAACGCCATTGGGAAGAGCCGAATGGCTTCGTTTCCATGGTTTGTTCTATAACAAAGAAGAATATGCCGACTCCTTGTTCACCGAAATTGAAAACCGGTACAACGGACTGAAATCGATCGCCGCCGGCGAGAATGAAAAGCCTTCGGTGATTTCCGAACAGAAGATCGGTTCAACCTGGTATGTGCCGGGCGGAGCGAGTTATGTCGCGAATCTGTTTAAAGATGCCGGCGCGGATTATCTGTGGGCGGACGACACGAACGCCGGATCACTGGCCCTCTCTTTCGAAGAGGTTTTCGACAAAGGTTCGGAAGCCGATTTCTGGCTGATCAAATACAACGCAAGCACTCCGCTGAGCTATGAGACACTCGAAAAAAACTTCCTGCTCAACGCTCAGTTCAAAGCTTGGAAAGAACGCTCAATATTCACTTGCCATCCGGGAGAAGTGGCTTTTTACGAAGCAACTCCGTTTCAGCCGGATCTGCTTCTGAAGGATCTGATCCGGATATTCCACCCGACCTTGCTGCAAGACACCACCGCCAGATACTTTCAGCCGATGGTTTCGCTAAAATGATATTTTGTAACAATCCTCACAATTCGATGAATGGAAGATATGAATCACGAGGCAACGCTTGCCTATAACTATATCCAATATACCAATACGCACGTCTTTCTGACGGGCAAGGCCGGAACGGGTAAGACCACCTTCCTGCGGAGATTGAAGGATACGCTGCCCAAACGGATGATCGTGGTGGCGCCTACGGGCGTGGCGGCGATCAATGCGGGAGGCGTAACGTTACATTCGTTCTTTCAGCTTCCATTCTCGCCTTTCGTTCCGGAAAAGGGAACGGAAACGAAGGTGCAACCTTCCTATAAATTCAGCAAGGAAAAGATCAACATCATCCGCAGCATCGATCTGTTGGTGATCGACGAGATCAGTATGGTTCGCGCCGATCTGCTGGATGCGGTGGACGCGGTTCTTCGTCAATATCGGGATCCTCATCAGCCCTTCGGCGGAGTTCAGCTTCTATTGATCGGCGATATCCAACAGCTCGCTCCCGTTATTAAGGATGAAGAGTGGCAGCTGCTTCGCTCCTACTATGCATCGCCGTTTTTTTTCCACAGTCGGGCGCTGAATCAGACCGACTATGTTACGATCGAACTGAAACGGATCTATCGGCAGACGGATCCGGTCTTTACGAATATTCTGAATCAGATCCGGGAGAACAAGCTCGACCGGCATTCTTTGCAAATTCTGAACAAACGGTATATCCCAAACGAAGACATGACTTATCAGGAGGATTACATCACCCTGACCACTCATAACAAACAGGCGAACGATATCAACCAAGACCGATTGGATCAACTCGAAACCGCGTCTTATAAATATCGGGCTACGATAACGGGGACATTCCCGGCCTATTCATTCCCTACCGACGAAGTACTGGAGTTGAAAAAAGGGGCGCAGGTGATGTTCGTCAAAAACGATCCGAGTCCGGAAAAGAAATACTACAACGGGAAGATCGGGCGTATTCAGGCGATCGGTGCCGGATCGATCATCGTAAAATGTGATGACCAAACGATCGTAGTGGATAAACAGGAATGGAAGAATACAAAATATTCACTTGATCCGGAAACGAAAGCGATCAAGGAAACGGTGGAGGGCTCGTTCGTACAGTATCCGTTGAAAACGGCATGGGCGATAACGATTCATAAAAGCCAGGGACTGACGTTCGACAAAGTGATCATCAACGCGGCTCATTCGTTCGCGCATGGTCAGGTATATGTGGCGTTAAGCCGATGCCGAAGCCTGGAAGGACTGATCTTATCGACCCCGATCCAGACATCCTCCATCTTCAATGATCAGAACATCGAGAGTTTTACGCGACACTCCGAACTGAATAAACCCAACGAAGAGAAACTGAATCTGGCGGCAGAACACTATTTTGCCTGTCTGATCGCAGAACTGTTTGATTACAAACCGATTCTAAAGCGAATGCATTACATCAACCGGATCTTGGAAGAGCATTTTTCGAGACTCTATCCGGAGTTGATTCAGCGATACAATCATCTGATCAGAGAGATCGACACATCGCTTTATCAGGTGAATCTGAGATTTCAGCAACAGTTGAGATTATTGATGCACGAATGGCACGACTTCGAACACAATGAGGTCATACAGGAGCGGATCCGAAAAGGCGCGGCTTATTTCTTAAGCCATACGACGACGCTTCTCGCTCCGGTTCTGGACGAACCGCATCCGGAGAGTGATAACAAGGAGATCCGGAAATCGATTGAAAAAGAATACGAACAGTTAAAACTGGCGATTGACTTGAAGTTGCAAACGCTTCAGGTTTCGACCGACGGTTTTTCGGTCAAGAAATATCTGGAAACGAAATCCCGCCTATCGATCGAAAACGAAACGGGCGCAAACAAAGAGAAAAAAGAAAAGAAAGAGAAAATCGTCAAACAACCCGTCTCTTCCGACATTTCTCATCCCGAACTGTATGAACGGCTTAAGAAATGGCGTAACAACGAAGCGGAAAATAAAAATCTGCCGGTATATACCATCCTTCAGCAAAAGGCGCTCGTCGGGATCAGCAACCGACTTCCCGAAACGAAGAAGGAACTTCTTTCGATACCGGGTATCGGAAAGAAAATCGCGGAACAATACGGAGATCTTCTCCTGGAAATCGTAGATGAATACCGAACCGACCAACAGCTACAACAAAAGCTGTTTTAAGATCGCAATCACTCATAAAAAAAGTCCGAAACAGAACTGTTTCGGACTTTTTTGTAACTATCTATACTGCTGTTTATAGCTTGTGGACTACTTTCAGCATCTGGGCACCTCTACCGATGGTATACCCCTGAGATACGAATACGATCTCGCCTTTTTTATTGACTACCGCCATGATCGGAAGCAAAGAGGCATTCGTGATTCCGGTAGCTTCCATCAATGCAGATGTAACTTCCTTATCTTTATCGATACCGTAAACGATCGTTTTCGGCAAACCTTTGAATTCGTTTGCATCGAAGCGTTTCTCATCTTCTTCGGTCGGGAACAAAAGAATCATTTTACCGCCCCATTGTTCGAACTCTTTCGAGAATTCGGCGAAATCGCGCATGGAGTGGTTCGTCGGCTCTTGTTTTGCCCCAAGAATCGCTACGATATAATCGCCATTCTGCGCAGCGCTCTTCAGGTCAAGCGGCATGCAAGCGTTAGTCGGCGCGAATTTTTGCGTCCCGTTGATGTTACCGATCACTTTTAGTGCTTCGGCATCTTCACGCAACACCAATTCGACAGCTGTTGTCTTGTCGGCTGTGATCGTGAACGATTCCGCTTTCGAAAGAACTGATCCGTCGCCCTGACGAGAACCTGTAACCAATAGATATTGACCTTCGTCCAATAGGAACGGCTTTCTCATCATGTTGCTCAGGTTGGCGCCACCGCCCATATCGACATTGCTGTTGGTTTCGAATCCTAAGGTCTGAAGCTTATCTCCATTCACCTTCGCAATCGTGAAGTGTTTGTAATAACCCGGGTCTTTAACCGCTTTAGACGGTTTGTATGAGATTTTCAATTCGCCCTGACGCGCTTTCTGCGGAGCACCTTTTCCGTCGAAGTCTACATCGATCCAGTTGTTGTCCGCATAATACTGCACTTTACGGGCAATCGGTTCGATACGCGCCGGAATACCCAATGCACGCGCATAAGCGATGAAGAATCGGTCTCTGGAACGGTCGTCAGCGATACGAGCTTTCCAAACGCCAAGCGGCTGCATGGCAAGACAGATCGGCAGAGCACACGTCTGAACTCCAGTCACTCCGGAGAATCTCGTATGC
>CAMTOW010000173.1 GCA_947074245.1 uncultured Bacteroidales bacterium
TGAAGTTTACCGTAAACAAAGCCGGCAATATCCGTTTCGGTATGGCGGCGATCAAAGGTGTAGGTGAAAACGTGGTACTGAGCATTCTGAAAGAACGTAAAGAGAACGGCCCATTCACCGGAATTTTCGATTTCATCGAACGAGTGAACCTGAGCGCGATCAACCGAAAAGCGATTGAGGCGCTCGCCTTAGGGGGAGCGTTTGACAACTTCCCGGAACTGAAACGCGAACAATATTTCGCCGTAGTAAACAACAAGGGAGAAACCTTCCTTGAGGTATTGGTACGCTACGGAAATAAATTCCAGTTGGATAAAAACACGGCGGTCAACTCCTTATTCGGAGGATCAGACGCCGTAGAAGTGGCGCGTCCGGAGATTCCTCTCTATGAACCGTGGGGAGACCTGGAACGATTGAATAAAGAGAAAGACTATGTAGGGATCTACCTATCGGCGCATCCGTTGGACGAATTCAAGATCGCACTTGATTTCGGCTGTAATACGCAACTTGCCGAATTCGCCAATCCGGATCAGCTGAGAAACCGGGAGATCGTGATGGGTGGAATCGTAACCGGATTCCGAGAGGGAATGACTAAGAAAGGAAATCCGTTCGGTATTCTGAAACTGGAAGACTATTCGGGTTCGTTTGAAATTCCGCTATTCGGAAACGATTTTCCGGAATATCGCAAGTACGGATATAACGGTATGTATCTGCTGATTCACGGAAAATTCCAACCGAAACGATTTAACCCAGAAGATTTCGAATTCAAAATCGGAACCGTAGAACTCCTACCCGACGTGAAAGAGAAAATGATCGAGTCGATGACTATCGGCATTCCACTTCAGGAGATCCATACTACTTTGGTGAATACGATCAATACGATGTTGCCCCCTACGAAAGACTCAAAAACGGAATTATTCTTTGAAGTGTATGATCCGGAAAATAACAATAAGGTCAAGTTGTTTTCGCGTTCTAGAAAAATAACTGTGAATAAAGAACTTATCAATTTCATTAACGAGAATGAACATCTTTATTTCAAAATTAATGACCGCGAACCGAAGGTGTAAGTATTTTTTTTTATTTTTGGAGAGATTATAAAACAAATTACTTTACAAACATAAATCTCCACACCCATGGCAGTACATTTTAAAGACGCAAGCGTAAAAGAGCTTATCGCATCAGGAAAACCGGTAGTTATTGATTTCTGGGCAGAATGGTGCGGACCGTGCCGTATGGTAGCTCCAATCATCGATGAATTGGCAGACGAATACGAAGGTCGCGTAGCAATCGGTAAATATAACGTAGATGAAGAAACAGAATTAAGCTCTGAATTCGGAATCCGTAATATCCCTACGATCCTATTCTTCAAAGGTGGCGAACTTGTTGACAAACAAGTAGGTGCAGCTCCTAAAGCAGCTATTCAAGCTAAAGTAGACGCTATCGCAGAATAATCGTCTGAACAAGAAATAGATAACGGTAAAATTTCGGTTTCCAATCGAGATTTTACCGTTTTTTTATATCCGAAACCGACCCAAGCGGAACCATACACCAAATATGTAAAAACATCCAGACGAGATTCAAAAAACACCTTACCTACCGGATCGCGTCACCGCTATCAATATTCTTTTATATCACCCTATTTAGCGACACATTACATCCCAAATCGCCATATCTTTTTCAAATTAACGCTTGCATATTTTATTTTCTTTATATAACTTAGATAAAACGACATTAAACCTTTTGCTGAAAAAAGAACAGGAAAACAAAATATGATGAAATATCTATTCAAATTACCAAAACCTACAATCTTATAATAAACTAATAATCAAGATTACAAGGCTTTAAATTGATTAGGTTGCTGAGCTGAGAATTATTAATTATTATTTTAATAAGAAAATTATGAAAAAACAATTACTAACTCTTGCTTTATGTATTTCTACATCTTGTCTTATTGATGCTAACGCACAGAAGTCCGCAACAGGATACGCGCATCAAAGTATAGACGGTGTAACATTTTTCGGTATTTCAGACAACGGACTTTGGGCAGTGGGAAACTGCCAAAACAGTGATGGAGAGGAAAAGAATCCAACCTTATGGAACCTTACGAACAACGAACTAACCGTATTAGCCCCCAACGAAGATTTTATAGGCTGCCTTAAGGATATTTCGGATAACGGAATAGCCGTAGGAAGAATGAACGGTGACTTTTTTTCAGGAATTCCAGCATATTATAAAGAGGGAGAATGGTATGCACTTCCGCTTCCTGCCGAATACAACGCAGGCTGCGTGACTTCGCTAACACCCGACGGAAGAGTCATGGTAGGATTCGTGGTAAAATATCCGGGCGGGGGAATGACCGGTTTTGAAACCGTTCCCGCAAAATGGACAGACGGCGCAATCGAAATTTTCGACGTACCTACCAACAAGTACGGAGATAAAAATATGAATGACAAATTCACGCATGTTTCCAGCGACGGAAATAAGATGGCGGGACATTTATCATTCAGCATTCTACCGGATGTCACTCCGTTTTATTATGAAAATGGAGAATGGACACATATCGGCAGCGATATATACAATCGCTACGACGATATGTCGGTTTTGGAGATCATGAATACCAGTCATGATATGAAATGGGTAACAGGACATATCGAATACGATACATATCATGAATCAGACCAATGGGATGGACAATGGTCGATATTCAGACATTTCGTCTATAATACAGAAACAAAAGATTTAATTCTTGACCTTGAGAGCGGACCATCGGGAATGGGCGTAGCGATCACAAACGAAGGCGTTCAATTCATCGGATGCCCACATAACTATCCATGGCGTCAATCTTATCTTAAAATACCCGGAGAGGATGAATATCAATCCATGACTCAATACATCAACGACGCATATAACTATGATGTAACTGATCTAGGATATACCGAATTCGGCACAGTGATGGGTAGTTCGGAAGACGGAAAAACCCTTATCGGATTTTACTCACCGGGAAATAACTGGTGCCTACACCTTAGCGAACCGATTCAGGCAGAAGAAACAGATGCAATTCGGACAACCAACGTCAAACAGGCAAACATGAATGCATTCGTTTACGGAAAACGATTGATCGTGAACGGCGATGTAGAGAAAGTACAGATCTCAACACCATCCGGACACTTGATCAAAGACGTAAATTACTCGGGCGAATCCATCGACATTTCTTCTTTGGAAAAAGGCGTTTACATCATCGCTTTGATCAACAAAGACAAACAGAACGCCAATTCAAAAATCATCATCCGCTAACAGAGCATAATGAATTTTGTTTTCCTGACATCATTCAGATAACTTAATCAAAACGAATCATGAAGCCCCACTCTACCCAATGGTAGAGCGGGGCTTTCTCGTTTGACAACAACACGACGGATCAACAAATAAAGATGAGAGTAGAATCGGATTGAACCATTGTTTTAAGGTGCTTGTTTTAATCGTTAAAATACGAGCTATGAAAATAAGACTCCATCCTATTCTTTTGTGCATGTGTCTGCTCCTGCTTTCGTACGGATGTTCTCAGAAATTCGAGCGCATTACGATTTTTCTGAAAAATCCGGCAGACATCAATTATAAGGATGCTCCCATCGTGATCCATCGCAGCGCATTCGATATCGCAGATTCGACTCTAATCCCCATTATCATCGATCAGCATGGAAACTATGTGCCATGCCAGAGCGATGATACAAATCAGGATGGCATTTGGGATGAATTGACCTTCGTATATGATTTCGATCGATTCGACTCACTTCATGTGTATATCGAATGGATGAAGCCGAATCAACTTCCTCAATTCGAACAGCGAACCAATGTACGTATCGCGAAAATGAGTCCGAACAAAGGCCCCTTGAAAGAGGTGAAAATGGATTATCACACGCACGACCTAACGGCAATGCGCAACTTTAACCCCTATCAATTGGAAGGCCCCTCTCTTGAAAACGACAACATCGGGTTCAGGCATATATTCGACGGCTCTAAAACACACAGCCTGATGGGGAAACGAACTCAAAAAATGGTATTAGACAGTGTGGGAATCATGACAGACGGCACGGTAGGCGACACCTACCATAATCTGGCAGGATGGGGAATGGATCTTTTGAAAGCGTCGAACTCGACCGGGATCGGAGGCATCTCTCTCCTGACGGACAGCGCCCATATCCGACTAGGAGTCGCGAATACGTTTGAAACGGACAATGTAGATTCATGCTCTTATACTCTGATCGCGGAAGGACCGATACGAAGCATCGTGCGATTCGATTATTTCGGATGGGACACGGGGAAAAAGAAAA
Organism: uncultured Bacteroidales bacterium; assembly: GCA_947074245.1. Taxonomy (GTDB): domain Bacteria; phylum Bacteroidota; class Bacteroidia; order Bacteroidales; family JAUNSR01; genus JAUNSR01. Next base: position 4,326 of record CAMTOW010000173.1, read on the forward strand.
TGAACGTAACGGAATATATCACCATACGCGCCGGAGAACGAGGATATGAGGTAAAAGTGATAACCGAAGAACAACCGGACAGCTGTTTCATCGCCACAGGAATACCTATCCAAAACCTGAAAGAAGAGAATGAAACCGAGTGGGAAAGCAATTTGAACTTCAGAGATTACGAAGAGGGATTCGTAGCGATGATGACTCATGCACTCCAAAGCCCCAGGGATCAATACTATCTTGGAATGGCTATCGTGATACCGAAAGAGAACTTCGTAAAAACATTCACACCCGGAAAAAAGAAAAAAGACTTATTGAACGACCAATGGAGCGCGGCGCTCAAAAAAAATAAAAATCAGGAGATCAGCTATTACGTATACGGTTGCTGGGAATTGAGCGACGAAGGATTCAAAAGCGCCGATTATTTCGTTGATTTCATCGATAAGAACGTTATCCGGCTCAACCATCCGATCGAATGGAAAATAACCGGCGTAGCCAATACGCTACCCCCGGTAATCAGCAATAAAATCAATGAGACATTATAAGGGATAAAACTATCTACCGAATGAAAAAGATCCTTTTATTTATTATGACCATCAGCCTATTAACCGGTTGCTATCGTCAATCGCCAACGTATAAATCCTGGGAAAACTTTCCGGAATTTCCTGTTGAGAATTTAGGAGCCCTGTATACTCCGACAGGAACGACATTTAATCTGTGGGCCCCCACGGCTTCGTATGCCGAACTATTATTATATAATCAGGGGTCGGGAGGAGATCCGGTTAAAATCATCAACATGCTACCTCAAGCCGGCAGCCCGGTATGGAGCGTGTCTGACGGAGGCGATATGGCCGGAATGTTTTATACCTTCCGGGTACAGATCGACAGCGTTTGGTATGAAGAAACACCCGGCATCTGGGCGAAAGCCGTAGGCGTGAACGGAAAAAGAGCCGCAATTGTAGATATGGCCAAAACCAATCCGGAAGGATGGGAAAACGATAAACGCCCCGAGCAGAAATCCTTTGCCGATATCATCATTTATGTACTGCATCATCGAGATATGACGGTATCCCCCACCTCGGGAATAAAAAACAAAGGAAAATTCATCGCTTGGACTGAAACAGGAACCAAAAGTACGGACGGAGAGATGACGGGGATCGACCACATCAAGGATTTGGGCGTGACGCATGTACACATCCTTCCTTCTTTC
>CAMTOW010000174.1 GCA_947074245.1 uncultured Bacteroidales bacterium
ATCTACGCAAGCATGGTTTATGCCCTGAATCAATCCCCGGAACACATCATCCGGGAATTCTCTCTGCCGGATAAGAGCATGCATTTCAAAGCTCTTCTTTACAAGATCAATGAATCTGAATTTATCGTTCTCTTATCAGACACGACAGATTTCATTTCAATGCATAATGCGCTCAATAAAAGTGAAAAGCAATTACGCGCCATATTCAAAAACATTCCGGTAGGTATCGAACTATACAATACCGAAGGGCGATTGATAGAGATCAATAAAAAAAATCTGGAGATATTCGGTGTAGATAATATGGCAGATATCATCGGATCGAGCATTTATTCACAGCTGCCTCTGCCTGAAAACTGCAAAAAAGAGATCCGTAACGGAAAGGGATTCGATTTTAAAGGACAATATGATTTCAGCAAAGTACTCTATCCGACAAAACGGACGGGAGGTTTCGAGCTGATCAGTACCGCCGTACCGATATATGATGATCATAAAAATCTGATTTATCATCTGCTCATCAATATCGACAATACAGAAAAACGTCTTGCAAACAGTCGCATCCGCGATTTTGAGAATTTATTTTCAGCAATTGCTGATTTTGCCAAACTCGGATATTGCAAATGGAATCCGATGACCCATGAGGGTTTCGCCATTGCGCAATGGTATAAAAACATCGGCGAAGAACCGGGCAGTCCGATTGAAACTGCCATTCATAACCATACCCATTATCATCCCGAAGATAGAAAGGAACTAAACGATATCATTCCCCGTATCATGCGTGGAGAACTGCGCCATGTACGCCGTCAAAGCCGTATCATTACGCAGAACAATGAGATCAGATGGATTCATCAGCATATTATGCTGACCTCTTTCAATCCGGAAAACAATGACGTAGAACTGATTGCCGTAAACATAGACATCACCGAACAGAAAGAGACCGAGTTCCAGCTTATCAGCTCCAAAGAGCGGGCTGAAGAGCTCGACAAGATGAAATCGGCTTTCCTGGCTAATATGAGTCATGAGATACGTACGCCACTGAATGCGATCGTCGGGTTTTCCAATCTTTTATCGGAGACCTCCGATTCGGATGAACGGAAACAATACATCTCAATCATCCAAAAAAACAACGATCTGTTGCTTCAGCTGATTTCTGACGTATTGGACCTTTCGTCAATCGAAGGCCGATCGTTAGAATTCGTGCGTGAAAACATCGACCTCGCGGCTCTTTGTTCGGAAATCCTCTATTCTTTCTCGATGAAGAACGATAAGAATCTGAAATTGGAAACCCGACTGGAAGCACCATCCCTAATGGTGATGACCGACCGATACCGGATCACCCAGGTGATTACCAATTTATTGAACAACGCCTTGAAGTTCACGGATAGCGGCAGCATAACGATCGGCTTGCGTACGATCCACAACGACGTCGAGATATCGGTAGAAGATACCGGAAGAGGGATTGCACCCGATCAGATCGGTTCGATCTTCGAACGCTTCGTTAAGCTGAATAACTTTATTCCGGGGACCGGACTGGGATTGTCTATCTGTAAAAACATCATTGAGCAGATGAATGGGAAGATCTATGTGAGCTCTGAACCGGGACTGGGTTCTCGGTTTTACTTCACGCTTCCGCTTTTGCTCTGCAAAGAAGAAAAAAAGAAAAACCCCGAAAACGGAACGTTGTCTCAACTCAAACGAGTTGAATTTTCAGGATTCAAACGACGAAAAATACTTATTGCTGAAGATATAGAGAGTAACTTCATCCTAATCAAGACTATTTTACGAAAAGAATACGATCTGGTTCGCGCCAATAACGGAATCGAGGCCGTAAACCTATACCGATCCGAACGACCGGATCTGATTCTGATGGATATAAAAATGCCGGAAATGGATGGGTTGGAAGCGACAACGGAGATTCGCAAAAGCGATCTTCAGATTCCAATCGTTGCACTGACCGCTTTCGCTTATGAATCCGACAAACAGCTTGCTATGGATGCCGGATGTAACGAGCATCTCTCAAAACCCGTCAAATCGACCTTATTAAAAGATACAATCCGTCAATTATTACGAAAGAAACCTGTAGAACAATGAAACGATATCTGATTCTTCTGGGACTGATCCTGACTTTTCCCGTCGTAAAAACAAAAATCACCCAAAAGCGTAGCGACCGCCAACAAGACGTAGCCTTCTCCTTTCTGGGAAAACCTTACGCAGGGGCGACTCTCGAAAAAGGAACGAATGACGAAATACTGATCATCAACACGGATAGCGTAGATTGCACCACCTTCGTAGAATATGTAGTGGCATCACGGATCAGCCGTCGAAAACCCGACGCAAACGATTCGATTTATCGAAGCAGTGTAGAGCGCATCCGGTATCGGGATGGAAAAAATAAAGGGTATCCAACCCGGCTGCATTATTTTTCGGAATGGATTCTCGACAACGAAAAGAAAGGTGTTTTGAAAGAAGTAACCGACCTGTTTCAAAGCGAACCGGCTCCTCAACCGATCAATTTCATGACGACGCATACCGAATCGTATCGCCAACTGAAAGAGCACCCCGATTATGTCGATTCGATACGCCTGACCGAAGAATATCTGTCGGCGCTTCCTCTACGCTATATTCCTAAAGAGAAACTCGCTTCGCAAACATCTTCGATACGCGAAGGCGATATCATAGCCATCGTGACGACGGTTAAAGGACTGGATATTTCGCACGTGGGATTTGCAACGTGGCAGAACGATCAGTTACACCTTTTGCATGCTTCACAGACGCAGAAGAAAGTGATCGTCGATCCATTGCCGCTTACCGATTATCTGATGAAAAATAAAAGTCAGAAGGGCATACGCGTAATTCGGATTCGCTAAAGGGATTATACGCCACTTCATTCCCGATCAAATAGGCATCAGTTTCATATTGATAAAAAACAAGAGTGGGATGTTTTCCAGAACTCACTGGTAGAAAACAAAAAAAGGATGTATCAAATGATACATCCTTTTTATTGGGTGGGAGACGGGTCTCGAACCCGCGACCTTCGGAACCACAATCCGACGCTCTAACCAACTGAGCTACAACCACCGTTTTTGCTATTGCGTTGCAAAGATAAGGACATATTTTAAATTCACAATAGAGTCCTTGTCTTAAAAACTGCAAAATAAAGAGCCATAATTTTCACATAACTGATTGTGAAACGATTATAGCGATTGTATTCCCTGTTATTTTTTGAAAAATATTCAAGATTCACGCTTTGAAGAGCAAATCTTCAATATTTCAAGAAGCAATAACCTCCCGAATCCGAGAGGTTATTGACTTTTATCATTTGGTTTCTTCCGTGATAATCGATAGTTCGGAGAAAGATGCCCTAGCGGCATTATCGCCCGTACTCAATACATCGATTCTCATTTTCGAACCTTTCGTCGGAGCGAAACGTACATTCTGTCGAATCGGATTTTGTTTGATATTCGAAAACTCGCCTTCAGCCACCTGCTTATTATCAACCCAGATCCGATAACGATATACCGGGCCGCTTCCCCAACGAGCCTGATCCGGCGTATATTTCAATCCGCTCACTACATAGGTATCTCCCAACGAGAATGTCAAAGACTTCTCATTTTCTGGTAAATAATAGCTGGTATTTGCAGATCCGTCGAACGCGTCTTTATTTCCTTTGTCTTTTGCCGGTGAAAGTATTTCAAAAGTCGATGTTAAAACATCAAATTCTTCTGTTTTTACGGAAGAATATTCTTTTGTAGTCGGATCATAAGAGATCGCCTTCACCGTAGCTTTCGAGTTCAGTTTCACAGGATCGCGATAGATCTGTGATTTCTCGCTCGGATTGGTTCCGTCGGTCGTAAAGTAAATCTGCGTTCCATTCGCACTTTTCAGTTTCAACAAACCGTCACCTGTGCGAAGAATAGCCGGTTCATCCAAAACCGCCGGAGTCAGATAAGCATTTACCGTATTGATACACGGAACTCCCCTGCCACCCTCGAAAGAGATTTTCAACTGATCGGTTTTTGCATTTTCAAAACGAACCAGACGTTTGTACCCGATCGTCGTCATCGAATCCGAAGATGCAACCGGAACAAACTCTCCTTGATCATTTTTATATCGGATAGAGAATTTCGATACACGCTGTCCCAACGGAATATACTCCTGTAGTAAAACCGTATTGAATTCGGTTGGCGAATCGAAGTTGAGAGTCAGCTCTCCATTTGTTTCCTGATCCGGAGTAGCCCAGTAGGTATCCCAATTTCCGTCGGTCACATTGGATGCCTTGTATTTGCGACCTCTTTCAGAAGAAGCAGTTACGTTTTTACGGGCAGCCAGGTCTTTGTCGAAATGCGAATCAATCACTTGTTTCCATCGGATAATGCGAGCAGAGTCTGCCGAAGCGATACGCCCATCTTTATTGATCGGTACATTCAACAATAGATTTGAATTTCTACCGACACTTTGATAATAATAATCCACCAATGTCCCCATAGAGCGTAACTGATGCGATTCGCGATCATGGAAGAACCATCCCGGACGAATGGATACGTCTACCTCTCCCGGCATCCATTCCGCACCGTCCTGATCGCCCCACATCGCATTTGCATGGCGGCGCTTCAGTTCATCCTGATACATAGACCAGTTGGTTTCTCCGGCCCATCCCGATTCATTTCCAATCCAACGGATCGACGGTACGGTACCCCCGAAAATCATTGCATTCGGATATTTCGCATGAATCTTATTGGCAGCTTCCTCATATCTGTAATAAACGGAAGGATCAATATTTCTTACGTCTTTGGCTCCGCCATAATATCCGTCACCGCCATTCGCGCCGTCAAACCAGAATTCAAACAGTTCGATATCATTACAATATTCATCCAATACCTCACTGATCTGATTTTGAAAATAATCCGCATAAGCCTCTTGCCCGTATTCGCTGTGGTTTCTGTCCCACGGTGAGATATATAGGGCGATTTTCAAGTCGTTGTCACGACATGCATCGACTACGTCCCGCAACAAGTCTCCTTTTCCATCCTGGATCGGAGATTTGGAGATATTATAGTCGCCATATTTGGTTGGCCATAAACAAAATCCGTCATGATGCTTGATGGTAAACAAAACGCCTTTCATTCCGGCAGCCTTCAAAGTCGTAATCCATTGATCTACGTCGAGATTACTCGGGTTGAATGTTTTCGGATCAGAATCGCCGAATCCCCATTCACTATCATTATACGTACATAGCCCGTAATGAATGAATGCATAGGTTTCAAGTTTTTGCCAATCGATTTGAGCTTGGGTAGGAATAGGATAAACAGGCGCGGGAGGCGCCACATCATTGCATGAGTAGAGTAAACTCACGGCCGATAAGACCGATAATAATTTTCCTCTCATTTGGTAAATAAACTTAAGATTTAACTCGCATAAACTATTATTTTATGCTTAAAAAAATTCATTCGATGAAATCAAGAGAATAGTCATTAAATAATTTACTAAAAACAGCTTATTGGGATAAATCATTATAAGATCGGACA
>CAMTOW010000175.1 GCA_947074245.1 uncultured Bacteroidales bacterium
GCCGTTCGACAGATGCTTTCTGCTCTGATTCGCGGAGTTGGATACAGATACCCATGATTCTGGCAATCGAAGAAAACCAATAATATTCATAGGAGTTCCATTTATGGGATCGGTCGCATATCTCCAGACTGACGAATCCCCAGATCCGTTCGCTTTCCATAATCGGAATAATCATGATCGAGCGAATCTCCTCTTCGGTTATCATCTCGTTTAATTGACGTGATAACTCATCGACCGGTTTCTCGACGTGCGTAAACATAATCGGACGATTGCGCATGAGTCGTTCGGTAATAGCGGGGAATCGGCGATTATACATGTTTTCGTAATGCATCTTCTTCGAGGGGACTCCGATAGCGGTTTCCTCATAGATGCAAGACTGCGACTGGAGTGAGGTATCATATCGAAAAATACACACTCTGGAGGCTTTCATATGACTGATGATATCTCTTAATATCTTGGAAATTATCGTAACGCTGTTTTGCTCCTTATCGCGGATAAAGGTAAACATGGATGTAGGAATCGTAATCAGATAATGAAGAAGCGAATTGATACGCTCCAGATATTCATCATGGTTTTCATAGATTTCCTGATTTCGGGCCACTTGAATATAGCCGGTGACGTTTTGGGAACTTTGTTGTGTTTCCGGAAAGTTCAAATGAATCCATTTTCGATCGGTCCCGATCCATAAGGGGAACGTGAGTTGAAACGAATTTTGACGGTTATAAATCTGAGAAAGACAGCTTTTGAGTGTTTCACGAAATGGGGAATCTACTTTTTTGAAAAGATCAGACAGAGGGAAATTGCAAGACTCAAACTGAAACAGCGTTTGAGTTAATTCTGAGCAATGAAGTTCTCCTGCAATGGGATCAATGCATATCGGCCCGATTTCCGCCAATTTCATAATCTGTTCATTATCTATGAAACATATATCCTCATGAAGCTTCTTTTCCATTGTTAAATCGGTTTGTTTGAAACGAGAAATAGGTAATTGATTAAATTTCAACCACTAAGAAACAAGAAAAAAATCAGTTTTATATGTTATATGGCTTCTATTTTCATCATTTTGAATGAAATTTCGGCAATAGGCTATAAATTAGTATAGCCTAAAACCATTATAAAGTAAATTTGCTTATGGAAAAAGAATAGTTAATTAGCTGATAGACGGTAAATTGATATCTCTTTTTAGCAAAATATGATATAAATTGCTATCTCTGATTTGCATAATTGGCATTTTTGTATACATTTGTGCGTTTAAAAACAGATCGGTGGAAGCATTTTTCAGAACACATAAATATTTGGTGGAGCATATCGGAAGCTCAGTACGCCGAGAATTGATGGATGAGATTGACTGGAGCAGTCGACTTATCGGTATTAAGGGTAGTAGAGGGGTCGGAAAGACCACTTTTCTATTGCAATATGCCAAAGAAAATTTCGGTACCGACCGAGCGTGTCTGTATATCAATCTGAATCACTTTTATTTTACGGATCACTCATTGAGAGATTTCGCGACTGAATTTTGCCAAAAAGGAGGAAAGACCTTATTGATTGATCAGGTTTTTAAATATCCGTATTGGTCGGAAGATCTTAAATATTGCTACGAAAATCTTCAGGATCTGAAAATCGTCTTTACCGGATCTTCGGTCATGCGTTTGAAAGAAGAGAATCCTGTATTATCGGGAATCGTGGACTCCTATAATTTGAGAGGTTTCTCGTTTCGGGAATTTTTGAATTTGATGGCGGGAACCAATTTCCGATCTTATAAATTGGAGGAGATATTAACCGATCACGTCGAAATAGCCGAAGAGATCTGCTCAAAGATCAAACCGTTGGCTTTCTTTCAGGATTATCTTCATCACGGGTTCTATCCGTTTTTTCTGGAAAAACGCAATTTCTCGGAGAATCTGTTGAAAACGATGAATATGATGCTTGAAGTGGACATCGTTTTCTTAAAACAGATCGAATTGACGTATTTATCTAAAATACGGAAATTGCTTTATCTGTTGGCCGTTAATGCGCCGTGTGCGCCAAACGTAAGTCAGCTGGCAAATGAAATAAACACATCCCGAGCAACTGTTGTTAACTATATCAAATACCTGAAGGATGCCCGGCTCATAAATATGCTTTATGCGGTCGATGAGGAGTTTCCGAAGAAACCGTCAATGGTATATATGCACAATACCAATCTGATGTTTCCGATTCGTCCTGCGAAAGTTGAGCAGCAATCCATCCGGGAGACATTTTTCTACAATACGTTGCATAAGGATAATCGGCTGAATAAAAGCAAAGAGAAAAACTTCCAGTTTTTAGTAAACCAACGCTATGGATTTCGTATCGGCGATAAGACGATGCGAATCAAACATATATCGGATCATTATTACGCAATGGATGATCTCGAAATCGGAAAAGACTGTATCATCCCTCTGTGGTTGTTCGGTTTTCTTTATTGATTATACATCAAGACATAAATTTCCTAACATAATCAAATTATGACGAAACAAAAGAAATTCTTAACCTGTGACGGAAATCAGGCTGCTGCACATATCGCATATATGTTCAGTGAAGTAGCTGCGATTTATCCGATCACACCATCATCGACCATGGCTGAATACGTGGACGAATGGGCTGCAAACGGCCGAAAAAATATCTTCGGCGAAACTGTGAAAGTTGAAGAAATGCAATCAGAGGCCGGTGCTGCCGGTGCTTTGCACGGATCTCTTCAGGCCGGAGCTTTAACTACTACATTTACAGCATCTCAGGGATTGTTGCTGATGATCCCGAATATGTTTAAAATAGCAGGGGAACTTCTTCCTTCTGTATTCCATGTTTCTGCACGTACGATTGCATCTCATGCATTGTCTATCTTTGGTGATCATCAAGACGTTATGTCTACTCGCCAAACAGGTTTTGCTATGCTTTGTACAGGTTCTGTTCAGGAAGTTATGGATTTGGCGGGTGTAGCTCACCTGGCGTCATTGGAGACTCGTGTACCATTCGTGCATTTCTTCGATGGTTTCCGTACTTCTCATGAAATTCAGAAAATCGAATCTTTGGAAAACGAAGATTTGGCTCAGTTTATCAACTGGGAAAAATTGGAGGAATTCCGCAATCGTGCGATTAATCCTGAAAATCCGGTTGCTCGCGGTACAGCTCAGAATGAAGATATCTTCTTCCAGGCTCGCGAAGCTTCGAATCCGTTCTATACGGTAGTTCCGGAAGTTGTACAGGAATATATGGACAAATTGGCTACCGTAACAGGTCGTTCTTATAAATTGTTTGATTACTACGGTGCGGAAGATGCTGATCGCGTTGTGATCGCGATGGGTTCTGTAACGGAAGCTGCTCGTGAAGCGATCGACTTTTTGCGTGCGAAAGGTGAGAAAGTAGGTTTGATCGCAGTTCATCTGTATCGTCCTTTCTCAGCGAAACATTTCTTGGCTGCTCTTCCGAAGAGTGTGAAACGTATCGCCGTGTTGGATCGTACGAAAGAACCGGGAGCTACCGGCGAACCGTTGTACCTGGATGTGAAAGATGTTCTTTACGGAACTGAAAACGCTCCGATCGTAGTAGGTGGTCGTTATGGTCTTTCTTCGAAAGATACGACTCCTTCTCAGGTTGTATCTGTATTCAACAACTTGGCTTTGAACGAACCGAAAAATGGTTTCACAATCGGTATTGTGGATGATGTTACGTTTACATCACTTCCTCAACTTCCGGAAATCGTGTTGGAAGATGCTCCTTACGAAGCTAAATTCTATGGTTTGGGTGCTGATGGTACGGTTGGTGCAAACAAAAACTCGATTAAGATTATCGGTGATAACACCACAAAATATTGTCAGGCATATTTTGCTTATGACTCTAAAAAATCTGGTGGTTTCACTTGTTCACACCTTCGTTTCGGTGAAAACCCAATCCGTTCTACCTATTTGGTGAATCCTCCGGATTTCGTAGCGTGCCACGTTCCGGCTTATTTGCACATGTATGATGTGACAAAAGGTTTGAAGAAAAACGGAACATTCCTTTTGCACTCACTTTGGGATGTTGAAACAACCAAAAAACAGCTTCCGAATAATGTAAAACAATATTTGGCGGCAAACAATGTTCGTATGTTTATCATCAATGCAACGGCAATTGCTCGTGAAATTGGTTTGGGTAACCGTACGAATACGATTCTTCAATCTGCATTCTTTAAAATCACAGGTGTGATCCCTTATGAACTTGCGGTTGAAAAAATGAAAAAAGCGATTGTCAAATCTTACGGTAAAAAAGGTGAGGACATCGTGAATAAAAACTTCGCGGCTGTAGATCGCGGTGGAGAATATCAGGAAGTTGATATTCCTGCTGAATGGGCTTCTTTGAATCCTGAAACAGAAGCGAACGATACCGATATGCCGGCTTTCGTAAAAGATATCGTTATCCCTGTGAATGCGCAGAAAGGATATGATTTGCCGGTTTCTGTATTCAAAGACCGTGAAGACGGTACTTGGGAGCAGGGAACAGCTGCATACGAAAAACGTGGTATCGCGACTTTCGTTCCTGAATGGGTATCTGAAAACTGTATTCAGTGTAATCAGTGTGCTTTGGTTTGTCCGCACGCGGCGATTCGTCCGTTCTTGTTGACTCCGGAAGAAAAAGCGGGTATGCCGGTTGCAGGCGATGCGCTTAAAGCTACGGGTAAAGATTTTGCAGGTTTGGAATTCCGTATTCAGGTATCTCCGCTTGATTGTACAGGTTGTGATAACTGTGTTGATGTTTGTCCAGGTAAGAAAGGTGCGAAAGCATTGGCAATGAAACCGCTTGCTTCTCAGGCTGATCAGAACAGCAACTTTGCATACATGATGAAAGAGGTGAAATCAAAACAGGCATTGGTTGATACTCGTTCAAATATTAAGAACTCTCAGTTCGCAACTCCGTTGTTTGAGTTCTCTGGTGCTTGTGCCGGTTGTGGTGAGACTCCATACATTAAATTGATTTCTCAGTTGTTCGGTGATCGTCAGATGATTGCGAACGCTACGGGATGTACATCGATTTATTCAGGATCTGCACCTTCTACTCCATACACTAAAAATGAAAAAGGTCACGGTCCGGCTTGGGCAAACTCATTGTTTGAAGACAATGCGGAATTTGGTCTGGGTATGGCGATTGCAGTAGAGAAGATGCGTGCTCGTATCGAGCGTTTGATGACGGAAGCTGCTTCTTGTACATGTTGCACGGAAGAGTTGAAAGCTCTTTTTGCAGAATGGATCGAAAAACAGAATGATGCAGACGCAACGGTCGAAATCACAGCTCGTTTGATTCCTGCTATGCAGGCTTGCGATTGCGATAAATGCAGAGAAATTCTCAAACTGAAACAATATCTGATTAAAAAATCTCAATGGATCATCGGTGGTGACGGTTGGGCTTATGATATCGGCTATGGAGGTTTGGATCATGTTCTTGCTTCTGGTAAGAATGTAAACATCCTTGTTGTAGATACTGAGATCTATTCAAATACAGGAGGTCAGTCTTCTAAAT
>CAMTOW010000176.1 GCA_947074245.1 uncultured Bacteroidales bacterium
AATTTGAAAATATGTCCGAATCTATTAAATATTTTTCTTATTAACACCAAGCATAATGCTTAATATTAATTATTTTATGTTTAATAATCATTCAATTATACAAAACGGTATTCGATTCAGAAGAAACGATAATTTTCAGATTCGAGTTGCAGATTATGTTTGTCGCAAAACAAAATACGATCTGTAAAAACAGAAACGACATGCTCGGTTTCGATTCATTTACTCTTGAACAGTCGATGAATCACAACTGTGATCCCTATTGCCCGCAACTGTGATTCAAGCGACACACAACTGTTGATCGTATGGACCACAGCTGAGCGTCATCCATCCATGAAGCGGCCCGACATTCCCCCTCAATCGGTACTTGAGAGAATGTCAGGCCGTTTTTTATATTTCAAACCGATGTTATTGGCCTGTTCTCCGATATTCATTCGGACAGGAGATCGGAAGATTATGATTCATCGAAACCGAAGAAAACACATTTTCCAAAGAATGTGAGTGAATATGGATTGTTCTTCAATAAGCAAAAAGAGGATGCGGAATATAATCTGATTTGATACTTCTGCAGCTTTTATCGACAAAATAGCTGATCGAGGAGCATTGAAACGATTTTTCCGCTCAGAAGGTCGCTTTCCTTCCTTAGTAACTCAATCCAAACTGCCAAAGAGGAATTACATTGCCATATCCGAACTCAATGTCGTCTTTTACGATATAGGCGTTTTCAATGCCTTGAATCTGCTTCTGCTTTTTGTTCTTTCCTCCTACCTCGAAAGTCGAATTCCCGATGAGGAAGTCCGATACGGGTGATACTACGACATCAGACGTTACTCGCATCTGATTTAGAAAAAATGTCTCGCGAACATTCCCTATCTCGGAATTTTCCTTTGCCAAACTATAAATCAGATTCGTATTATCCAGATAGATCTTGTCCACTTTTCCTAATCCCCGGATTCCACCCGTAGCGTCTCTGAGTTGAGAAATCAGTCCCGCTTCTTCAATATAAAGACAATAATCCCCAATATTATTTCGGCTAACGCTTAACATAGTAGCCAACGAAGACATATTGGGCTTAAATGGCACACTCTTGGAAATAACCGCCAATAGTTTTTTCAGTTTACGTCCGGTAGAGACGTTCATATCGGCATAGAGCGGAATATCTGTTTCGAGAGTCAGATTTATAATCTGTTGCAGCCGAATATCATAATCTTCTTCAAGAGAAAACGGATAATACCCACGTTTCAGATACTCTTGAAATAAAGGCAGAGGATGTTTTAACTCCGGTATCGAAACCTCATGCTGCAATATTGCTTCAAGGGGATAAGCATCCGCTTTGATTTGATGGAACATTTCAAGATACTCCCGAAAAGGATAACCCCTGCATATGATACATAACTGCTCTTCTACTCAGATCGGAAGCCCCTTTGTTGATATCAAGAATTGACGATCCCGTAAATATGATCTTTAAAGAAGGATGATAATCATAAATTAGCTTCAGTTCTCTCGACCAATCCTTGTATTTATGAATTTCATCGATGAAAAGAAACTTGCCTCCCATCTTGGAAAAGCTGTCTGCAAGGTCTAAGAGTGTATGATCTGCAAAATAGAAATCTTCAGCACTTGCATATAGAGCATCCCTCACATTCAGTTCCTGCTTTATATGTTGTAAGATTAAAGTCGTTTTACCCACACCTCGAGGACCGGTAAGACCGATCATCCGATTGTTCCAATTAATATTCGTATGCATATAGCGCTTAAAATCAAGCGCTGTCTCTCTTAGAAGTATCTGAAAATATTGCTGTAGTTTATCCATTATCTTAGTATTACCCTATACAAATATAAGCATAATTGCACCATCTTAGTGCAATTATCAGCCAAATATGCACTACAACAGTGCAAATACGCTCTTATAATCTCCAATCGTATTGTTTAATCGTAAACGTTCGGTCATTGTCGCATCGTGAAAAAAATGTCTATATATAGTTTTATTTTCCAGCGACATTCCTTTAGAATCATATAGGGTTCTAACAAAAATCCCATTTCCTGTCCTATAATGAGACGGGAAATGAGAGTTACAGACACGCTATCTATGATGCTTGTATTTTTAGGAACTTGACTGATCTACGCGAGTTGTATGAATCCTGCATGAGGATTATATGAAAATCACCCACATTGTTCATTGAGTGATATGTCACTCAATAAATACAGATGTGAGTATGAATTTAAAAATGCAACTTTAGCTGCCTAATTTTATACTGTCCCCAAAAGGGGAAGCACACTCCAACATAGCATATCTCGAATTATCCATAGATGCATATACTGAAAAGGTTTTTGATTTCGTAAGGTATAAGCCGGAAAAAGTTTTATGACCTTTCCCTCCTCTGTCCTGTTTTCAACCATTCCGCTAACAAACAGACCATCCAAAAGCCGAATTCAATTGGAACATGAATGTCAGATATGGGCTAAACGAAATTGAGCAACCGAATCCGGATCCGACCCGAATTCGATTGCTCAATCTTATTTTGTAGAGAATATGTCATTCCCGGTTATTTCAAAACGAAACGTCCGTTTTCCCAACGATATATCAAAGCTTCCGGTTTGATATATCGTTTGAGTTCCTTATAGAGATCTTCCGGCAGATACGATTCGAGCGAATAGGTCGCCGTCAAGTCGTTGGTATCGGCTGAAAGATTCAATGAGATCAGATCCATATCGATCAATCCGAGTTTTTCCTGAAATCCGGCATCGGAAGTGTCGGTATCGGCAAGCAGAAAATCCATCCGCGAAGGTAAGTCTATGAAATCGCTTTGAGGCAAACGCTGCCAGGTTGGCGTATAAAACAGAATTTCCGAATCGCATGCAGGCGCGCAGGTCGTACGAACCACGGCAAGAATATTGTCTTGTCCGTTGATCGGCAAAAGTTTCATCTCGAAGGTACTGTTGTCTGATACGCGGATACGCAGATAATCGTTGGTCAGTTCGGTCATTTCCGAAACCCCACCCAAACGATTGGGGAACGAAGCGGGTTGTCCGGCTTTTTTCAGATCGATCATGTCCTTACGTCGGTTGGCGTCGATCTGCATCAGTTGCTCTTCGGGAATGATTTCGAAATAAACAGCTATATCCTGGGCGCATACCCAAAGAGGCATTGCGATCAGGGCTGCTAACAAACGGAGTTTTTTCATCGGTTAATCGTTTTATCTACTCAAATGTAAAGATATTCCGGAAATTTATTGTCCGGAAACCTTGAAAATCGGTTCTGATCAGCCTTTGGATCCGAGATAAAGAAATAACATGGCGATCAACACCAGAAACAGATCGGCTGCTTTGCCTTTGATATTCTTCTCGCGGAAAAAGAGCCAGCCTGCGGTAAAACTCACGATCACACCGCTTCGACGGATCAGGGATACGACCGAGATTAGAGCATCTTGCGAACTCAAGGAGTAGAAGTAAGCAAAGTCGGCGCAAACCAAAAACAAAGAGATCAACGGAATCGACCAACGCCAACTGAACGGTGTGGTCGTCTTTCGCTTGGGATACCAAATCAGCAACATCATCGCCCCCATCATGACCACCTGATAGAAGGTATACCATGCCTGCACGGTCATCCGATCAAGCATCAGGCGCTGCATCAGGTATTTGTCATACAATCCGCTCATCGCTCCGGTAATCGTAGCCAGTACGATACACCAGATCCATTTGTTGCGTCCGAAACGTATCCCCTCCTTCTTCCCGGAAATGGAAAGCAACCAGAATCCGATCAACGACAAAGCCACACCCGCCCATTGATACAGGTTGAGCCGTTCGCCAAAGATCCAAATCGCCCCGACAAGGGTGAGGATCGGCTGTGATGCCTTGATCGGCGAAGCGATCGTAATAGGAAGATTCTTCAATGCGAAATAGGCGCAGATCCAGGATGTAAGAACGATGAATGATTTGAGAATGATCAGCAGATGGGTCGAGAAGTCTGCCTGAGGAACATAAAAAATGGTCTGCTGCATCGTTTCCGGCCAAAAGCAGGAAGCGAGTATGACCGGCAGGAAAATCAGGGAACAAAATACCGTATTGAGAAACAATACGGGAATCACCGCATTTTGATTGAGCGATATTTTCTTGAACACATCATAAAAACCCAGCAACGATGCCGAGAGAAAAGCCAGGGTTAACCACATAACGGATGAAATTAAAAAGGCACGGATCTATGATCCGCGCCGATATGAGATTTATTGAATGGAATCGTTTTGAAAAAGCGCTTCGGGATATTCGATATCCGTCAGGAAAAGCGCATTGCCCACAGCCGAATCGCCGGCGCTGCAACGGTCTTTCTGCTCGATGACCCGACGGAAACCGTCGAGAGTGAGTTTACCGCGTCCCACCTGCAAAAGCGTTCCTACGATGGCGCGCACCATGTTGCGCAAAAATCGGTCGGCCTGAATCGTAAATACCAGATCGGTATCGTTGATCCGCTCCCAGCGAGCATGCATGATCCGGCAATTATTGGTTTTCACATCGGTATGCAGCCGCGAAAAACTGGTAAAATCGATGTATTCGAAAAGAATGTCCGCAGCTTCGTTCATCCGTTCCATATCGTATTCGCCACGAACACGACAAAGGAAATCATGATAAAACGGATCCTTACGGGTCGTCACATAATATTTATAGGTACGCGACAAAGCCGAAAAACGCGCATGGGCGTCGGGGGTGACCGGTACGATCCGATCAATCGAGATATCTTTCGGAAGCACCCGGTTCAGACGATCCGCCAAGATTGCGGGATCATCGAGGGGTTGCTGTAAATCAAAATGAGCTACCATCAGAGAAGCATGTACTCCGGTATCGGTACGTCCCGCACCGGTTACGGATATTTCCGTTCGAAGTACCATTGAGAGCGTCTCTTCCAGTTTCTGCTGTACGCTCATCGCATTGGGTTGGATCTGCCACCCGTGATAACCGGCTCCGTTATAAGCCAAATAGATAAAATATCGTTGCACAATCCGAGATGTTTGATTTTGAGAGTGCAAAGTTAATCAATTTATCGCACCGTAATATGGAAGCAGCCTTGCTTAACCTCATATTTCACATAACACTTCTTCTCCTTACGCATATCGCGAAGCACTTCTGCCAATGTATGCTTCAGATGTTCAGTCGGTATGTCGTGTGGATATTTCGTATTGGTGCGGTTGAATCGAGCATACGCAATGTCGATCGTCGTACCGAAACGATGCGCGGAATTCTTGCTGGCGTTGCCATTGCTTTTGCGCAATTTACGCACATCCTCATTGGATCTTAAAACACTCGTCACGACAATCTGATAACTATCAAACCCTTTGGAACGGAGTGAATCCTGAAAATTTCGGGCAATCTCTTCCAGCATATCATTGGCGCGAGGCACAACGAAAGGGATGGAATGAGTCAGATTGGCGACTTTATAAAGTTTGCCACTTTTCAGTTCTACCAAATCCTTCTTGTGACGCAAAGCGTCTTCGCGCGAATCAATTTCGG
>CAMTOW010000177.1 GCA_947074245.1 uncultured Bacteroidales bacterium
CAGCTCCGCAACGAGAACATCGAAAGCGTGAAGCGCGGCGAATACGAATATCAGGCCGGTACGTTCTACATGGACTTGATTTCCGAATCCGAAAAGTTGGGCGACTATGTCATCAACGTGTTGGAAGCTCTTAAAGAGAAACGCAAACTGTATAACTGATTCCATCAGTAACCCAATAAAAAGCGAAGCGTTGCAGACGATCCTGTCTGCAACGCTTCGCTTTTTTTATTGCCTCTACCGTCTTGATCCATCCTGCGATGGGAGCGGGTCAAACGGGTGTTGGGCGTGAAGCTCATATCCGTTGGCCTCGCGCACAATGCCCGATGGGCGTATATTTTTCAGAAACCTTTCTTCGGAGGCTTACCGTCTGCGATGGCGCTGTCCGGAGGATTTCCGTTTTTTATCCGCTTTCTCCTGCTGATCCGCCAGCTTGCGGCGTAGCGCAAGCGTCATATAAGGATGGGTATCCTCCACATCGATCTTTTTGCCGATCAGTTTCTCGATCTTCCGCATCTTCTCGATCGACGCCGGATCGCAAAACGTATTGGCCACACCCTCGTTGCCGGCGCGCCCCGTGCGCCCGATCCGGTGTACGTAGCTTTCGGGTTCTTGCGGAAGGTCGAGGTTGAAAACGTGCGAAACCTGATCGACATCGATACCCCGGGCTACCACGTCGGTCGCAACCAGCAGCGTCACTTCCCGGTCGCGAAAGCGTTGAAGCGCTTCGCCACGCTCTTTCTGCGAGCGTTCGCTATGAATCGCCTCCGCTTTGTATCCCGCGCGACAAAGGAAGTCGGCCACCTTGTCGGCTCCCTGTCGGGTAGCGGTGAAGACGAATGCTGATTCCACCCGGTTTTGGCTCAGCAGGTGGAGCAGAAGATTGGGTTTGTCGTGCTCGTCCACCCAATACAGGTGTTGAGACACATTGGGGGTAGTCGCTTTTTCGGGAGCGATGGCGATTCGTACCGGTTCGTGCAGAATCGTTTGTGCCAAGGCGGCTATTTCGTTCGGAATGGTTGCCGAAAACAGCAGCGTCTGCCGTTTCTCGGGCATCAGTCCGATCACTTTCTTCACATCGTCGATGAATCCCAGGTTAAGCATCTGGTCGGCCTCGTCGAGAACGAAGCGGGATACGTTGTCCAGGCAAACGTGTTCCCTCTCGATCATGTCCACCAACCGTCCCGGCGTCGCTACCAGAATGTCGATCTCCCGGCTCAGATGGTCGATCTGCACCTTGCGGGGAATACCGCCGAAGATGGCCGTGTGGTTTACGTCGGTATGGCGTCCGTACGTGCTCAGCGATTCTTCGATTTGTACCGCCAGTTCGCGGGTAGGAGCCAGAATCAGGGCGCGGATACCCGTATGTCCCTCGCTCGATTTCTCCTCTTGGATCTGCTGGAGCAGAGGCAGACAAAACGCGGCGCTCTTACCCGTGCCGGTCTGGGCAGACGCCATCAGGTCGTATCCGCCGAGTACGACGGGGATCGTCTGCGCTTGGATGTCGGTCGGTTCGGTATATCCCTCTTCGGCGATGGAGCGAAGCAGGGGTTCGATCAGATTCAGTTCTTGAAAGGAAATGCTCATAGTTCTGCTTGGTTTGAAGTCCTATGCAAAGGTAGTCAATAATCACGTTCGGCAAGATGCCGTAGTCCGCCTTCTGAACCGTGCGGAATCTTGTTGCGACGAGCCGGAAAAACGGTTTTCGAAACATCTTCGCTTTCGTACGCTCCCGAACGGGAAAGCATGGCTGCCTCGAAAAGTTTATTACATTTATACGGATCGGCGAGCAGATTGGAGTATCTCAGGCAGCCGTTTCTGAAAACGGATTTTTCGAAGAGAATTCATCTGCGCGATCGGCTGTTTTGCCCGATTTACGATGAGGGTAGAACCGATTTTTTTTCAAAAAAATGAAGTTTTTTCTGCCTGAACAGAATCGGTCGATTTCGAGAAAAACATCCCGCTTTTTCGGATCGATCGCAACCATTCCCATTTCTATAAATCAATACCACCGAATATGGCCATCAAACTACGAAAACAGATTATCCCTTCGGGGAACCCCGGGCAGGAGGAACGCTATTTCCTGCGCCATTGCAACAACGAAGTGATCGACATGAACGAGATCTGCTCGATCATCAACGGTCGGTGTTCGGTTACTGCCGCCGACGTGGTGGCGGTGATGAGTTCGTTCAAAGAGTTGCTCGCACAGAGCCTCGCTCACGGACGCAGTCTTCGTTTCGGAGAGATCGGCACGCTGAAACCCGTCTACGCCGCGACTCATCCCTACGATCGGGAGATGCGGTTCAGCAGCGAGAGCGTACGGCTGAAGAAAGTCGTGTTGCAGCTCAACACCCGTTTTAAAAAACAGATCGCCGCTTCGCTCGTGATCGATGAGAAACAGTCGGTCAATCGGTTCTGTCCGTACACTGGCGAGGAACGTCGGGGGCGGATTCTGGAGCAGCTTTCTCTCCATCCCGAAGTGGTATCGACCGCTTTCATCGCGCACAACCGATGCAGTAAGCAAACCGTATTAAATGATATGCGACGACTGATCGATGAAGGACTCGTCTTGCGGATTCGCAGAGGCGGAGGCACCTGGTATGTGAAGGCGTGAGAAGGATTGTTGAGTTGGAATTAGACTATTTTTAGTCAATTAAATACAAATATTAGCTTTATTTTAGCTAATAAACAGGTATATAAGTTGACGATTTGTCTTGATTTTTAGCAGATAAGTCTATTTTTGCAGGATATACTTATTCACAATGATTAAAAATTCCATCTCAGCTTTTTCTGATACCAAACCACACTATCCGATCCTAGACGGACTGAGAGGGGTTGCTGCCATCATGGTAGTCTGGTATCATGTTTTCGAAGGTTATGCTTCCAGTCGATTCGATCAGATCATCAATCACGGATATCTGGCGGTAGACTTCTTCTACATTCTTTCCGGTTTCGTAATCGCTTATGCGTATGACTCCCGTTGGAGCAAAATGTCGACAAAAGACTTTTGTATCCGTCGTGTAATCCGTCTGCAACCCATGGTGGTGTTGGGCGCGATCATCGGCGCAGCGCTCTTCTATACGCAAGGATGCGAATGGTGGGACGTTTCCAAAGTGGCCGTTTCGAGCGTACTGATCTCCATGTTGCTGAATATGTTCTTGATTCCGTCTACGCCTGCATTCGAAGTGCGCGGACTGGGTGAGGGCTTCCCGTTGAACGGGCCGGCATGGTCGTTGTTCTTCGAGTATCTCGGCAACCTGTTCTACGGCTTGTTCATTCATAAATTCTCAACCAAGGTGCTTGCCTGGTGGACCGCGATTCTGGGTGTCGGCCTGGCGTGCGTATCCATTCTGGGACCAAACGGCGACGTAGCATACGGCTGGCAGTTTAATCAAGTGCATTTCCCGTTGGGATTGTTGCGCATGATGTTCCCCTTCTCAATCGGTCTGTTGATGTTCCGCGTGGTTCGCGCCGGTAAGATCAAAGCAGCATATCCGCTCGGATCGCTTTTGTTGATCATCGCCTTGTGTATCCCGCGTGTCGGTACCGAAGCATCCACTTGGATGAACGGTCTTTACGACATCGCGATCATCTCTTTGCTGTTCCCGTTCATCGTATATATGGGAATCAGCGGAACGATCAAGAGTCAGGCCGGAACGAAACTGTGTAAGTTCTTGGGCGATATTTCATATCCGCTTTACATCGTGCATTATCCGTTCATTTACCTGTATATCGCATGGGTGAAAAACAACAATCTGCCGTTCTCTCAGTCTTGGCCGGGAGCATTGGGCGTTTTGTTCGGATCGATGCTTCTTGCATACGTTTCGATGCGTGCATACGACCTTCCGGTACGCAAATACCTGCTGACGCTGCTGAAACCCAAAGCGAAAAAAGAATCGTTGAAAACGGTGGCGTAAGAGCCGCTTTGCCAATTAACGATATAAAATACAACAAGCCGAAAGGAAGCGATTCCTTTCGGCTTGGTGCGTTATGGGGGGGGGGAAGTACTCTTAAAAAGGAAAAGCCTCTACCGAAGCAGAGGCATAGGATCTTATCCTACGGCATATAGCCTTGCTGTGATAAGATGTAATACACAAATGTAATATTATTTTTATTATATTTAAAATATTAAATCAAAAATATAATAATCCATGATAGAAACTACATTAGGTATCGATACCGGAACCAACAGTCTCGGCATTTCGGTAATCGACAATACCAATCAAAAAATACTATACTCGGGAGTTCGTATTTTTCAGGAAGGGGTATTAAAAGAAACGATCGGGCAAGGTGATAAGGAAGAATCCCGGAATGCAAAAAGACGAGGTTGTCGTCAAATTCGGCGACAATATTTCCGGAAAAGACTCCGAAAAGCGAAATTACTGGAGGTTCTGATTGAAAACGAAATGTGCCCGCTTTCCATTGAAGAAGTTAAGATTTGGAAAAACTGGGACACGCAAAAGAAGAGCGATGGACGGATGTTTCCATCCTCCTCTCAATTTATTGAATGGCTACGGATGAATCCATACGAACTTCGTGCAAAAGCATTGCTGGAAGACCTGACGCGAATGGAGTTGGGACGAGTTTTTTATCATCTTATTCAGCGACGAGGTTTTCAGACGGGCAGAAAGAACAAAGATACCGGCACGATCTTCAAAGGAAAAGAGGGGATGATGGGAATCGATAATACGAATCTTCTCATTCAAAACAAAACGCTGGGTACCGCACTGTATGAGATTATGCCGAAAGAAAATGAACCGTATCAGGATTTAGCGCATCGAGTGCGGGCACGTTATACTTTACGCAAGATGTATATCGAAGAATTCGATAAGATATGGGCACGACAGGCTCCTCATTTAGGCCTCGAGGCCCAGACTGCGTCTTTACGTCGTTCAATTTTGTTGTCCGGAACGGATCAGTCCGTGCGTCGTGAAAAACGATTACAGAACCTTGCAACGGTATATGGAGCAGAGAATGTAGATGTGCATGGCAATCAGATAACGATTCGGAAAGAGATCTCTTTGAAAGAGTTGTTGGGCGGGAATATCCGATATGTAAACGATCAGATCGAATATAAGAGTTCCAACAGCGTTTTATTCTGGCAGCGGCCGTTGCGCTCGCAGAAAAATCTTCTGTCCAAATGTGTGTTTGAGGGAAGACGGTTTTATGATAAGATTCAGGGCAAATGGATCATCAGCGGTCCTACTCCGGCTCCGATATCCCATCCGCTGTTTGAGGAGTTCAGAGCGTGGCAGTTTATTAATAACATTACTTACGGAACAGGAAAACCCTTGGAACCGGAACAGAAGAAAGCCGTATTTGAACTGATGTGTTCAGAAAAGAAAGATTTTAAATTCTCGAAAATAGCAAAGAAGCTTTCCATCAATACTCCGTTTAACTACGATGAAGAAACGTCGGTGTCGGCATGTAAAACGATTGCACATTTGAACGCTTTGTTCGTAAACAATAAACCGATGCTCGAGAAGCAT
>CAMTOW010000178.1 GCA_947074245.1 uncultured Bacteroidales bacterium
ATCTACACTAATCTTAACACTCTTTCCCTACACGACGCTCTTCCGATCTCGATTGTGTTAAATAAATGCCGAAACAAAAAAATCCGTACCAATTGGGACAAATACATACGATTAACGTAAAGAAACAGAGTTTCGTATTTGTTCCAATCGGCACGGATGGTTAAATATTTGTTAAACAAAGGGTCAATCCAATGCATTCAAAATGCGTTCGCACGCTTTTCCGTCGCCATAGGGGTTGACAGCATTGCTCATTCGAGCATAAAAATCGGTATCGGTAAGCAATCGGGAGACGTCTGCGACGATGCGTTCGTAGTCGGTTCCGACCAAACGAACCGTTCCGGCTTCGAGGGCTTCGGGGCGTTCGGTGGTATCACGCATGACCAAAACCGGCTTGCCAAGCCCCGGAGCTTCTTCCTGAATACCGCCGCTATCGGTAAGAATCACCGAGGAGCGTTCCATCATATACACGAAGCCCAGGTATTCGAGCGGCTCGATGAAAAACAGGTTTTCCATCGGGTGGGTATCGGATCCAAACACTTCGCGGATCGGGCGACGCACATTGGGATTGAGGTGCATCGGATAGACGAAATCGGTATCGGGAAAACGTTCGGCAAGCGTCTTAACCGCACGACAAATGTTGAGGAATCCATCCCCGAAATTTTCGCGACGATGACCCGTGATCAATACCAAACGACGCCCGGACAAACGTGCCGGATCGTAACCCGCCGCGACGAGTGTCTGTTCGATTTCCCGACGTACCCCGGCATCGGAGGCAATCTTATCCACCACGATGTGGAGCGCGTCGATAACCGTATTGCCCGTCACGAATATTTTAGCCGGATCGACGCCTTCGCTAATCAGGTTGTCTCGACTCAGGGTCGTAGGCGCAAAATCGTAGGTGGCGATACGTCCCGTAATCTGGCGATTCATCTCTTCGGGCCATGGGCTGTAAATATCGTACGTACGGAGACCCGCTTCGACATGACCGACGGGAACACGAACGTAATAGGCAGCCAAAGCCGCCGCCACGCTCGTAGTCGTATCGCCATGCACCAACACCAAATCGGGGGTGAAAGCCGACAGGACATCACGTAACCCCAACAGCACCGCCGACGTCACATCGAACAGATCCTGACCGGGTTTCATAATATCGAGGTCGAAATCGGGCGTAATCTCAAACAGACCAAGCACCTGATCGAGCATCTGACGATGTTGACCGGTAACACAGACTTTGACAGTGAACCTGTCCGGACAAGCCGCAAACGCCTTTACAAGCGGCGCCATTTTGATCGCTTCGGGACGAGTCCCGAAGACCAATAATATCTTCTTAGCCATACATCTTTATTTTATGATTTGGTTGAAAACATCGCAAAGCATCCGCTGACGCAGGTCGTCGCCCGTATCGCGCGGAGTGAAGCGTCGGTCGATGACGCGCTGAAATTCGGAAAGTGAAAACCGATCCAACGGAATCACATACCGATCGTCGCCATATACATAATCGCACATCCCGACCGCTTTGTCGGAATATGATAAAAATATGGCAGGAGTCCCCACCGTGATGGCATTGACACAACAATGCATCCGCGCGGAGATGATAAAATCGAGCTTGGAAATCGCATCGCCCAATGCGAGAAATCCGGGATCGGAGTCGATCAGCCGCACGCGGGAGTGATCGGTAAGCGTCTCATAAACACGGCGCAGATAGCGAGCATCATCATCGTTCACATCCTTGCTATATACATGAGGAAGCAACCAGACTTCGGCACCATACTCGCGCGTAAGACGGTCGATCTCCGCCGCATCATGCGCCACCCGATCGTCGTTTCCGAAGTAACGTCCGGAAAGGGGACTGAGGTTGATTCCGATCCGAGCTCCCTGAAGCGTATCGGGAAACTGACGCAAGGGACGATTGTCTCGTATATAAAACGCCGGATCGGGCAAAAAGCGGACGTTATCGACGATACCAAGAGATTTCAGGTAATCAGCAGAACAGCGTTCGCGCACCACAATGGCATCTGTCTCCTTCAACTTCTCTTTAAAAAAGCGCTCGGCACGAGGATTCTTATCAAACGGACCGACCGAACAGCCCCATAAAAGATACGGGATACCATGGCGTCGACAATAATCTCCCAGCATCGGAAGATGGCCCGTATAATCGCCATTGGCAAACAGGGTGTACATATCTCCCCCGATGGAAAACACATAATCGTATCGGCGAAACATCTCCATATCGCGAAACTGACAATAGTCGTATCGAACCCCGACCAATGAGAGCGCTTTCGCCCAGAACTTGCGGGGACAGTAACGGGATTTGAGACGAATCGGCAGAATCTCCACATCGCAGCCACGCAACCGTCGGCGGTCGGTATCGGCATCGACAGAGGCATAAACCAGACTCGCTTCGGGGTAGCAGGAACGGATCTGACGAACCGTCCCACGGATGATCGCTTCGCATCCGTAATTATAGGTACCGAATATGCCTACCAAGAGGATTTTCAGCCCCTTCCCTTTCTCAACACTCTTTTTATCTTCTCTTTCATTCCAATGGTTTGCAGACATATTCCGATATAACGTTTTAGTATGACGACAGTTTTATCCCGGGTGAGTTTCTTTATGACGGAAACCACATCGGAATCCCTGCCGACCGATTTAAAAAAAAGGTCTCTCCGCGGCGCCGGGGCGGAAGAAACGTAAAGCGAGGGGTTGAGCCGACGGATCGGCTCCAGGGGCGTATCGAGCGTATCGGCTCCGGCACGGATAAGCCCTAACGCGGGTGAAGCGGCATCCTTAATGAATACGAGCGAAACACCCCGATCGTCATCAAAGTCGGGAGCGACGCGAGAGATTCCCCAATAATCGGCAATCTTGACATCACTGCCCGAAGTGAATCCTTTGGCGGGACAATCCGCACACGAAGGGCGTAAATAAAGGTGGTTCAGAAAGCCACGCATATAGGGATCTTCCCGATGCGAGACCAGGGAAACGACATCGCCCGCAGCAAAACGGACCGAATAATCTCTCCAACCGGGATTTTTCTGACGAAACGACACCGCGGTAAGCGGCGCGCCCAACTTACGGGCAACCGAATCGCGATAGAGACGCCATATTTGGGGCGAAGGAACGCCGTGGCAGATAAAATCGACCGTCGTAAGCCCAGAATAAGGTTTTCGAAGAAACCGACGCAACCCGGCAACCTGACAAGGAGTGCCGGAGAACAATACCGGACGGCCCTCTTTCAGAAACTGCCTCACCCGCAAAAAACTATCACCGATGTAACTCTGGACGTATTTCGAGCTCCGAAACGAAGCCACGCCATCGAGCGTAGTCGCATAGTCGTGAACCACATTGAAGCCGTCGTCGAAGCGGGCTCCGAATACCACTCCACCCTTCGCAATCGTATCGGCGGCAAGCAGCGTAAAAACTCCTCCCGACGTGCTTTCTTCACGAACCAAACCGTTACGACTCTTCGCCGCCAAACAGATCCGGGGATCGGATGAGTCGGGGTTCGGATGGATTACGGGACATACTTTCTCGCACAAATCACACCGTATACAAACCGACAAATCGATGTGGGGATATCGGAATCCTTCGGAATCCTCCCGCATCGTCAAGCAGTTTTTCGGGCAGATCTGAGCACAGGCATCGCAGCCGACACAATCTTCGTTTCGTTTGAGGAGCTTAGAATCTTTGATTTATATAAACTATATAAATCTCCTTATTAAAAAGACTACATCTTCACTTCAGTAACTACCTGTCCGTCAAAAAGATTAATTATTCTTGAAGCATAACCTGCATCATGTTGAGAGTGTGTTACCATAACTATTGTGGTACCTTCTTTATTTAATTCACTTAAAAGGTTCATAACCTCTTTACCATTTTTTGAATCCAAATTTCCTGTAGGCTCATCTGCTAAAATAAGTTTAGGATTAGCAATTACTGCTCTGGCAATAGCTACACGTTGCTGCTGCCCTCCGGATAATTGTTGTGGGAAATGTTTATTTCTGTGAGAGATAGCCATTCTTTCCATAACCTGTTTTACTTTTTGTTTCCTTTCTGATGAAGAAACTCCCATATATAAAAGAGGTAATTCAATATTCTCTTCAACATTTAGTTCATCTATTAGATTAAAACTTTGAAAAACGAATCCTATTAATCCTTTTCTAATTTGGGTTCTATCTTTCTCTGTAAATTTTGTAACATCTATATCATTGAGAAAATATTTTCCGTCTGTAGGATTATCGAGAAGTCCTAAAATATTCAAAAGTGTTGATTTACCACATCCTGAAGGCCCCATTATAGCTGTAAACTCACCCTCTTTAATCTCAATGTTAATATCATTAAGTGCAAGAGTTTCAACTTCGTCTGTTCTAAATTTTTTTTGAAGGTTAATTGTCTTAATCATAGCTTTTATTTTATTGTTTAATATTATTAATTAAATTTATAATGTTTGATATATTTTTATCTAAAAAATCAATTCTTCTGCATCTCCAAAATTCTCATAACCTGTAATCACGACTTGATCACCCGGTGAAATTCCTTCCAAAATCTCATAATCAATAGGATTTTGACGTCCAATCTTTATTGGAACTTTCACAGCTTTTTTGCCGTTATCAATTATTTTATATATCCATTTACCTGATGTATATTGATAAAAGTTTCCTCTTTTGATAATATCAGCTTCCTCAGGCTGACCTAATTCTATCTGTATTCTGAAACTTTTACCTATTCTAACATTTTCAGGTATCTCATTAATAAAAACCAATTCTATTGTAAATTGACGATCCTTAATTTCAGAAATAACACGTGATATGTTTAATGGAAATTCTTTATCCTGATATTTTATTACAGCAGGTAAACCATTAGATATCTTATCGATATAATACTCATTTATTGATGTTCTTATTTTATATTTATCAAGAACTTTAATCTCGGCAATTGCTGAACCCGACGAAATGGACTGTCCCGGAGTTGCATTAAGCATACTTAATTGACCTGAAATAGGAGCTGTAATTACAAGATATTTAAGTCTCTCTCTTACTCTTGTTCTTTTCTTATTTTCCCTATCCATATCAGTCTTTAAAAGATCATTTTTAATAATTGCTGTAATTGAATCTTTTTTAAGACTTTCAAGTTGAAGCTTAGTTTTTTCTAATTTTAAGTTATACTCTTCCTCTGCAACTTCAAGCTGAGCTTTGCTTTTTATACCCATTTTATACTCTTCTCTATCCAGATGTATGCTTTTTTCAAGTCTATTAAGCTCATATTTTGATTGTAGAACATCTTGTTTAAGTGCAATATTCTTTTGCTCCATATTTATTTTTTGCTCATTAAAAGAATATATGCTTTTGGAATATTCAGCTTCCTCATCATCTATAATACGCAGAAGATCAGAATTCTCCAGAATCAAGATTGTATCTCCTTTCTCAACAAAAGTTCCCTCTTCTATAATAATTTCAGAC
>CAMTOW010000179.1 GCA_947074245.1 uncultured Bacteroidales bacterium
TCATAACCAATGCTCTTTCCGGAAATGACTCATTGGTATTGATGCCCACAGGGGGTGGAAAATCGATCTGCTATCAGATACCGGCTTTGGCCAAAAAAGGTACAGTCGTCGTGATTTCTCCGCTCTTAGCTTTGATGAAAGATCAAGTCGATGCTCTGCGAGCCAACGGAATCCCTGCTGCCGCACTGTCGAGTATGCAAAGCGAAGCGGAGGTCGAGATCATCAAGAACCAATGTATTTACGGAAAGCTGAAACTTCTCTATATCTCTCCCGAGCGTATGCTGGGAGAGATTGATTACTTGCTCAAACGTATGGACATCTCCATGTTTGCTATTGATGAGGCGCATTGTATCTCTCAATGGGGACATGATTTCCGTCCGATGTATACCGAATTATCCAAAATCAAGACATTCTTTCCCAATGTGCCCATTATGGCGCTTACGGCGACTGCCGATAAGATCACTCGGGAAGATATACTCCGTCAGCTTAATCTGGCGTCTCCAACCGTTTTCATCACTTCTTTTGACCGACCAAACCTCAGTCTGAAGGTAAACAAAGGATTAAATAAGAAGCAGAAGCTTTTCGCGATTGTCGATTTTATCGATCGGCATCCCCGTCAATGCGGTATTGTCTATTGCATGAGTCGGAACAATGCCGAAATGGTAGCGAAAGAACTGCGAGAGTATGGGATTCAGACTTCAGTATACCATGCCGGACTGACCCAACAGGAGCGAGAGATCGCTCAATCGGATTTTCTCAATGATCGGGTAGAGGTGATTTGTGCGACCATCGCTTTTGGAATGGGAATCGATAAATCGAATGTGAGATGGGTAATTCACTACAATATGCCCAAGAGCATTGAGTGTTATTACCAGGAAATCGGTCGCGCGGGTCGTGACGGTATGCCGGGAGATACGTTGTTGTTCTACTCATTGGGCGATTTGGTGATGCTTTCGAAGTTCGCCTCCGAAAGCGGTCAGAGTGAGATCAATCTCGAACGATTGAACCGGATGCAGCAATATGCCGAAAGTTCGGTCTGTCGCAGAAGAATCTTGCTGAGTTATTTCGGTGAAGTGGTCGAAGAGGACTGTGGGAATTGCGATGTATGCCGAAATCCGCCGATTCGCTTCGATGGAACGATTCTGGCTCAGAAAGCGCTCAGTGCCATCGTGCGTTCGGAAGAGAAGGTCGGTATCAATCTGTTGATTGACGTATTGCGCGGATCGAAACGTTTTGAAATTACCGAAAAAGGGTTGGATCAGATTAAGACATTTGGTGCAGGTGCCGATTTGTCTCACTCCGTTTGGAACGGCTATCTGCTTCAGATGATGCAGTTGGGCTGTTTTGAAATGGCTTATAACAAAGGAAATGTCTTAAAGGTGACTCATCTCGGCTGGAAGATCTTGCGTAATGAAACCACCGTCGGGTTGTATGAGATCCGAGAGGAGCAATCTTCCGGCAAAGCGCCCAAACGTGGAGCTTATCCGCTTCCGGAAGAGAAGCTATTATCGGAAGAAGACCGCCTGTTCGAATCGTTGCGGATGTTGCGTAAAAAGATTGCCGTCGAAGAGGATGTCCCTGCCTATATCGTGTTTACAGATAAGGTGCTTAACGAGATCGTTTCAAATAAACCATCTACCGTCGCTGCGTTTTCTTCCATCAGTGGTGTCGGTGAGCATAAAGCCCGTAAATATGGGAAGGAGTTCGTGGAGGTGGTTCGGAAAGAACTTCAAATCAAACGACAGAAGGGGGATTCTGCCCAACAGACGCTCCTGTTATACCAAAGCGGGATGTCGATCGACGAAATCGTAGAGATGCGTGCGATTCAACGGCCTACGATCTACTCTCATTTGGCGCAAGCCTATACCGAGGGGAAAACTACAGATTATACGTCGCTGATTACCAAAAAAGAGTTGCAGAAGATACGTACGGCACTTGCCAAAATCGGTAATCGGAAAGATCTTAAACCAATCTTCGAAATTCTCAACGGAGAGGTCGAATATGGAAAGATCCGAATGGGTTTTGCGATCCTGCAAAAGGAGGAGTCGGATTCATAATCAGTTCGCGTTTTAAATGTAAAACATATAAATACTTAGAAAGTCCTTGCAAATTCTTGCAGGGACTTTTTTGTTTTTGCCTCTTCTAAATCATTTTTTCATTGTGATAGGCGATCTGTTTTAAGTCGTTTTAAACGGTTGCAGCCTATGAGCTTCCGATTATATACCGGCTGTGGCGGAATCGGAATCTGATTTTCGGATGAAGAGCAGTTGATGGCTTATCGGATCACAACTGTGTGTCATTGTGAACACAGCTGTTTGTCCGGTGAATCACAATTATGATCACCCCCAAACCTATGGGGAAATAAAAAAATCCCAATCGATGAGCGATGAAAACTCATTGATTGGGATTGGCTATATCAGAATCCAATCGGATTTATTGAATCGAATCAGATTAATTTGAATTCGTCGGTAATTTTAAAACCATTCAGAAGATCCTTGATCTCCATCCGTTTCTTTCCGGCAAGTTGCAGGTTTTTCAATCGGATGAATCCGCCTTCGGCAGCGACATCGACAGATGATTTCCCGTCCGTGCGTATGCTTCCGGCAGGGAGCGTGTGCGGTTCTTCTATTTTTTGAGCTTCGAGGATCTTTACCATAAGCTGTTCACCTTCGGGAGTGACAAATTCGCTCCACGCAGCAGGGTAGGGCGACATGCCGCGAATCAAATTATAAACAGCATGCACGGGAGCGTTCCAATCGATACGACAGGTTTCTTTGAAGATTTTCGGAGCAGCCTTCAGATCGGTTTCGCTTTGATAGAACTTCGATTGATCGATGGCTTCGATATCGCCCTGCAAAATCGCATCCACGGTATCGGTCACTAAAGTGGCGCCTTGCTTCATCAATCGATCATGAACCGATCCTACATTTTCGTCTTCACCGATAGAAAGGCGTATCTGTTTGATGATCTTTCCGGTGTCGATCTCGTGAGTTAGGAAGAAGGTTGTTGCTCCGGTTTCTTTCTCTCCGTTGATCACAGCCCAGTTGATCGGAGCGGCTCCGCGATATTGAGGTAGTAAGGACGCATGCAGATTGAATGTGCCCAAACGAGGCATATTCCATACCACTTCGGGTAGCATTCTGAACGCAACGACGATCTGAAGATCGGCATTCCATTCCTTTAATTCAGCGAGGAACTGTTCGTCTTTCAGTTTTTCCGGTTGTAGTAGCGGAAGATTCACCGAAAGGGCGTATTCCTTCACTGCTGAGTATTGCAGCTTATGCCCGCGGCCAGCAGGTTTATCCGGCATCGTGATCACACCGACTACATTGTATCCGCCTTCTACAAGCGCTTTGAGACTTTCGACCGCAAAATCGGGTGTCCCCATATAAACGATCCTTAGGTCTTTCTTATCCATAATAAACAAAGAAATTCAACGATTAATACTTGATTTATTCTTCCGAGAAGTGTTTCAACACTTTTCGGTAAGAATTAAAGATTTTGGCTTTTGATACGAATCCGATGTATTGTCCGTTTTCAACGACAGGGAGATTCCACGCGTTCGTATCGTCAAACAGGTTCATCACTTTTTCCATCGGCATGCCGATTTCGATTTTCGCCGGTGGCGATATCATGAACTGTTTTACTTTCATTTTACTGTACAGACGCGGTTGAAACATGATGTTTCGGATATCGTTCAATAATACAACACCCAGAAATTTATTGTTATCGTCCGTTACAGGGAATATATTTCGTTCGGAACTCGAAATCACTTTGATCATATCACCCAAAGTCATGTCTGGATGAACGATCTGAAGGTCTTTTTCAATCACATTATCCATCTTAAGCAAGGTCAATACGGCTTTGTCTTTGTGATGGGTGATCAATTCTCCTTTTTTAGCGAGTCGTCGCGTATAGATGCTATACGGTTCGAATATTCGGATCGTACCATAAGAGATGGTAGAGGCGATCATAAGCGGGAGAAAGAGGTCGAATCCGCCGGTTAGTTCGGCGCTAAGGAAGATTCCCATCAGCGGAGCGTGCATAACGCCCGACATCACCGCCGCCATACCGATCACGGCGAAGTTTTTTTCCGGTAGGAAAGGAGCGTAACCGAAATGATTCATCGCGTAGGCGAATAAGAATCCGGCCAAATTGCCCAGAAACAAACTCGGCGCGAAAGTACCCCCGACGCCGCCTCCGCCATTAGTGGCAGCAGTAGCGAATACTTTCGAAAGGATAATCAAAATGATGAATGAGGAGAATACCCAGAAGTTCTCACGACGTTCGTAGAAGAAACTGTTTACGGTCATGTGATCGTAATTGCCCGAATAGATATCCAGGATAGCACTGTATCCTTCCCCGTAAAGAGGAGGGAGGATAAAGATCAGGATACTCAGAACAATCGAACCTAAAATGAATTTTTTCCAAGGGTTATTCAGCTTTTTCAGGAAGTCTTCCGCCCAAAACATACATCGGGTAAAATACAGAGATGTGAAACCGCAGATCACGCCCAGAAGAATCACA
Organism: uncultured Bacteroidales bacterium; assembly: GCA_947074245.1. Taxonomy (GTDB): domain Bacteria; phylum Bacteroidota; class Bacteroidia; order Bacteroidales; family JAUNSR01; genus JAUNSR01. The sequence continues at coordinate 4,528 of CAMTOW010000179.1, forward strand.
TACGGGATGCGTTCGGCCAGGAACGGGTCGGTCTGTTCGAAGCTGAACTGAGCCATCGGACCCGAAAAGATATAGGCGATTGAAGCAGCAGTTACGGCCGAAATAAGCAATGGCATAATTGAAAATGCCGTAAGATCGAGCATGAGAACCTCGATCGTGAAAAGCAAACCGGCGATCGGAGCTTTAAAGATACCGGCGATACCGGCAGTGGCGCCGCAACCCAGCAGAAGCATAAGCGTGCGTTGATCCATTTTGAAGAAGCGCCCTACGTTTGATCCGATAGCAGCACCGGTATATACGATAGGGGCCTCCGCACCGACGGATCCACCAAACCCGATTGTAACCGAACTGGCTACCACCGATGTATACATATTATGGGGTTTAAGTCTGCTTTTTCGTTGGGAGATGGCATAAAGAATACGCGTCACACCATGACTTATATCGTCTTTTACGATATAACGGACGTAGAGTCCGGTCAGGAAGATACCGATAACGGGATAAAGCAGGTAGAGGTAGTTGGCCTGCTCCATATCGAAATGATCCGTCAATAAACCTTGAATGCCGTGTATGATGAACTTCAGTAACAATGACGCTCCGGCACCCAATAAACCTGTGATAAAACTTAAAATAAGAATGAAATTCTTTTCAGTGATATGACGCTCTCTCCAGAGAATCATTTTCAAATACCAATCTGTATTTAACCGCATATTTTTTTATTTCTATATTCCTCTTCCCGTCACTACTGTCCGGACGGTATAAATCAATATTTTATAATCTACCGCCAATGACATGTATTTAAGATATAGAAGATCATATTTAAGGCTACCCACCATCTGCTCGACATCGTAGGCATATCCATATTCCACAATCCCTCAGGACGGGATGCGGGGTTGGTTCTGTCGCACCAGG
>CAMTOW010000180.1 GCA_947074245.1 uncultured Bacteroidales bacterium
TCTATTGCCGGACTATTGGGCGTAACCGCTTGTTCCGACGATGATAAGATTATCATCAATCCGGGTGCTGAATCCGGTGAGTTATCTTTCATTTTGAATGAAACTCCTTATAGTACGACAACTTATGTTTTAGATGAGGAGAATGGCGATAAAGTAATGGATTTCCTAACATGTCATCAACCGGATTACGGATTCACGGCAGCCGTGAACTATTCGGTGGAAGTCGCATTCGAACCTACTTTTACCGGAGAATATATCACATTGCCTACGACCGTTAATGGAGAGAAAGTGAATGTGATCGTTCAAGAAGTAAACAAAGCGGTTGTACAACTTTATGGTGACGGGAACTTCCCGGTTCCTTCGGTCGATACCGATGTGTATTTTCGTCTGAAAGCAATGATCAGTACATCTACTTCGTCTCCGTTCGAAGAAGACCTGATCGTTAAACCTCTATACTCCAATTCAATCAAGGTGCAGGTGCTTCCTTATTATATGATGTTGAAGGATGCAGATCCGCGTCTGTATTACATCATTGGTCTAGCAGATGGAAAATGGTCCAATGATCCTGCTGCGATCGGAGCTTCTCTGATTCCGATGAGTTTGGTGGAAGAATATGCTTATGATGCAGCTACCGGTGACGGTGAATTCACTTATACTGGTTATATCCCTGCCGGAAGCGGTTTCAAATTGATCCGTGATCTGGGCAAATGGGACGAACAGTGGGGGAATGCAGATTCTGATGGTATCAACAATCCGGTTCACAACGATGGTGGTTCTGGCAACTTCTCCGTACCGGAAGACGGATATTATACAATTACGCTCAACTCAATTGACCATAAAGTAACATTCACTCAGCTCGATAAAGCTCCGAAGTCATACGCAGGCATTCAAATGCTCGGCTCATTCTCGGATTGGGAAGCAAATGAAGTAGAAATGACTCCGGTGATGGGTGACAATCCTCACGTTTGGTATACGACTATCACATTCGACAAAGAAGAAGAGTGTAAGTTCCGTGCTGAAAACGACTGGTCTAACAACTGGGGTGGATCATCATTCCCTTATCCGGTTAAACCGTCATCCAATAACATCACTGCCAAAGCGGGTACCTACATCGTTACCTTCAATGACGTGGATGGCAACTATTTCTTCTTCCTTCAGGCTGAAGAATAAATAATACCACCGCCCGCCTGTATGGCGGGCGGTTATCTGAAATCAAACATGAAAAAACGAATAGACCATGAAGAAACTTTTTATCATAGGTTCGGTTATTTGCGCTTCGAGTGCATTTGTCGCTTGTGACGATAATAACAACTTACCCGTTCCCGATCCTACGAAATACGATCAGGAAGCTTTCCAGGATTCTAATCTCAAGATTGCGTTGAATTTGGATCAGATTCAGCTCGACAAGGAAACTTTAGGCGAGTCTACATCTTTGGTGAATATCAGCGAAGCTCCGGCGTTACGTCCGGGCGCTACGATCAGCTATACGCTCGATGTCGCAAAGACTGAAGATATGGCGAATAAGGTTGAAATGCCCGTTTCATTTCAAGACGACGCGCTTTGGGTGAACAACCATGTGCTTGATTCGATCGTAAAAGATATGTATGGGAAAAAACCCCAGGCGAATGCTTTATATACCCGTGTGACGGGACATATTTTCGAAAATGAAACACATGCAATCATCCGTTCCAATGTGCCGGAAAACTTTATGGCTACTCCGGTGGCTTCGGTGATCGAATCCGGTTATTATATCATCGGTGACAATTGCGGATGGAAGATCGACGATGTTTCAGCATTCAACCATAGCGGTAAGAACGTATATGAAGATCCGTTCTTTACTTATATCGGTGAACTTCCCGAAAACTGTCATTTCAAAATCATTCCTCAGTCGGGGATCGATCTGGCAAATGGCGGAGATGATTTCTGGAGTACAGCGCTGGGTTGTGCCAATGACGGGGATGCGAGTCTTCAAGGTACGCTTACCAATGAGAATCCGGGTGCGATCAAATATGCAAAAGGTGGTTTCGTTAAGATTACGCTAGACATGGAAAGCTATACCTATACGATGGAACCGCTTGATATGGGGCCATATCTATATGTTCCCGGCAATCATCAAGAATGGAAGCCTGCTACTGCACCGCAAATTTATTCCGAAAAAATGGACTTTATATATACGGGACATGCTTATCTGGACGGCGAATATAAATTTACGTCTCATCCGGATTGGGATCATACCAACTACGGCAATGGCGGTGATGATAATTTATCTACCGACCCTAACGCGGGCAACATGAAAGCAGATCCTGCCGGATTCTATTTCATGACGGTAAATACCTCTACCTTGAAATATCAGTCGGTATTGCAAGACTGGGGAATCATCGGCGACGCTACTCCGCTAGGATGGGATGGTGAGACAGCCATGACATACGATCGTGTTGCGAATGAATGGTCAATTACGACTGATCTGGCCGCAGGTACATTCAAATTCAGAGCAAATGAGAATTGGGATTATAATTTCGGTGAAACAGGCGGTCGTCTCGTTGCCGGTGGAGATAATATTCCTGTGGAAGCAGGCAATTATACCATTGTTCTGAAATTGTCAAATGCTTCTGCCAATTCATATACGATTACTAAAAATTGATTTTATTCGATAGGGTTGAAAAAAAGGGCATCTTAATTGTATGCCCTTTTTGTATATCCGAACTTCTCTATTGTTAAAACAACAGTTTCATTTATGAAAAAAATAACAAGTTTTTTGCTGCTTCTTTTGCTCTGTGGAAAGATGTTCGGACAAGGCTCCGTAACTACCGATCCCGGTTCTCTCAATGCCGACCAGCAGGCAAAGATCACGTTCAAGGCTACTTCCTCTTCGCCCTTATATAATTATACGGGCGATGTATATGCCCATATTGGTGTTGTAGACAATGGAACTTGGCTTTTCGTGCCGGCTGCATGGGGTGAAAATATCGAGAAATGCAAGATGGTCAAAACTGCCGATCGCACATGGACGCTTACATTGTCTCCAACGGTACGGCAATGGTTTGGCTGTGACAACAATCAGGCCATCACAAAGTTGGGACTCGTATTCCGCAGTGCAGACGGTACGCTCAAAGGATTACCCAACGATTATTTCCTTACCGTTACTGATGAAGGGCTTTACATCAGTATGGATATGTTGCCGGTTTCGGGAATGTGCCCGAAAGGGTCTAACGTCTCTTTTTCTGTATCGGTCACGCAGACAGCCGATCTGACTCTTCAGATTAATGGCCAGACTGTGGCATCACAACAGAATGTCCGTTCTCTATCTTTCAATAAGACGTTCGACGCAGAAGGAAGCTATTCAGTTGTCGCAACGGCCAGCAACAGCGCAAAGACGGTTCGTGCCGAATCCAATCTTGTCGTTTTCGGAGAAATATTGTCTCAAACGATGCCGTCCGGATTAGAGCACGGTATCAATCGCATCGATGATAATACGGTGACTTTTGTCCTTTATGATAAAGATCTGAATGGGAACTGCAAAGATTACGCTTTCCTGATCGGAGATTTCAACGATTGGAAATATGGCAACGACAGCCGGATGTATCGAGACAATGCGGCGGGATGTTGGTGGAAAACCGTTTCCGGGCTTGATGCGAATACCGAATATGCGTTTCAGTATCTTGTTGGAGCTTCTACCGAATCTCCGATTCATCTGGCAGACGCCTATTGTGAGAAAATCCTCGATCCGGATGATATCTATATTCCAGAATCTGTCTATCCCGGACTGAGAGCTTATCCGTCTGATAAAACATCCGATATCGTTTCGGTATTCAAGATCAAAGAAACTCCATACGATTGGGAAATCCCGTCCTATACGATCCGCAATCCGGAAAAAATGGTGATTTATGAACTTCATTTGCGTGATTTCACCGAAACGGGAGATATCAACGGTGCAATCGCCAAACTGGATTATATCAAATCGCTCGGAGTCAATGCCGTAGAGTTGATGCCGATCCAAGAGTTCGACGGGAACGACAGTTGGGGCTATAATCCGCGTTTCTTCTTCGCTATGGATAAAGCGTATGGAACAAAGGCCGATTACAAACGTTTTGTCGACGAATGTCACAAACGTAATTTGGCTGTGATTCTTGACGTAGTTTATAATCATGCTACCGGTTCTCATCCGTTTGCCAAACTATATTGGAATCCAACGTTGGGTAAAACGGCAGCCTCTAATCCGTGGTTCAATGTCAATCCGCCCCACCCATACGATTTCTTCCATGATTTTAATCACGAATCCTCATTGGTTCGCCAACACGTGAAACGCAATCTTGCGTTTCTGCTCGAAGAATATAATTTCGACGGATTCCGTTTCGACTTTACGAAAGGTTTCACGCAAACCGTTTCCAACGACAACACGCAGTCTCAGCGTGATGATGCTCGTATCGCGATTCTAAAAGATTATCATGCGGCAATCAAAGCGGTTCGTCCGCAGGCTGTCATGATTCTGGAACATCTATGCGATGAAAAAGAAGAAAGCATCCTCGCTCAAGATGGAATGTATTTATGGCGCAATATGAATCATGCTTACTGTCAGGCAATCATGGGATTTTCCTCAGAAAGCAGTTTCGACGGAATGTTCGCCAATGGCTCCGGAATGCCCAAAGGCTCGCTTGTGGGCTATATGGAGAGCCATGACGAAGAGCGCATGATGTATAAAGCTGACGAATGGGGTGCTGTCGGTATAAAAGGGGATAAGAGCGTTCAGCTTGATCGTGCCGGCCTTTGTGCGGCTTTCTCTATGTTGATACCCGGACCCAAAATGATCTGGCAGTTCGGAGAACTGGGTTATGACTATTCGATCGATTACAACGGCCGTGTAGGTCGCAAGCCGGTACGTTGGGACTATCTTGAAGATTCAGATCGCAACGATCTTTATCAGGAATATTCATATCTGCTAGCTGTTCGCGAAAGTTATCCGCATCTGTTCGATACCTCAGTCGATGCTTCACTGACGCTTTCGACCTCTAATTTCGGTTCAGCCCGTAAGATATCTCTTCGTAACGGAAGTGATCAGTTGTTTTTGTTGGGTAACTTTTCGGTTGATGCGATCAGTGCTGTTTCCGGTTTCCCGTCAACGGGCACCTGGTATGAGTTGCCGTCGAATACACCGGTTGAGATAACCAATGTTACACAGCCGTTCTCGGTTCCGGCACACGGATATCGTTTGTTCTCTCGTCAGAAACTCGATACCGGAATTGCAGAGAATGACCAAACGTCACGTTTCTCGGTATATCCGAACCCAACCGTATCGCATGTTTATTTTACCGACGGGATGGTGGCACAAGAAGTTTCCGTATTCAATATGGGTGGATCTCTTTGTGGCCGTTTCTTCCAGGTCGATAGATCGGAAGAGCACACGTCTGAACTCCAGTCACTCCGGAGAATCTCG
>CAMTOW010000181.1 GCA_947074245.1 uncultured Bacteroidales bacterium
TCCCTTTATGATTCTTTGTATACTAATGATGTAATCGGATCTGAGCCCATTACGATCAAATCTCGCTCATATCGATTCTGCGAAACCTATCTGATATAACAAAGGCTGTCTCTTAAACCCAAGAGACAGCCTTTATTCTATTTTTGAATCTATAATCGAAACGAACCGATTCATCGCGAGGATAACTGTTCACCTCAATTTGTTTTCTTTTTTTGATAAGCAGTTTTATCGGTTATAAGGAGCTTTGTTGAGCGATCTTCATCCCTTTTATAAAGTTCTTATAGGTGATTGCCGAGCAGTCTACGTCAATCCAAAGCGTATTGGCGCTTGCCACAGCGGGTATATCGATGATTACTTCTCCATTGATATATACCTTTACGGATTCGTTTTTGGCGCTTAAGCACAACTTGTGCCACTTGTTTGTATTCAAAACTCCTGTTTTACTGCTCTTTTTTTCTTCTCCGTGCGGAGTGACCCACATCCATTTATAAAGGATATCGTCTTCATATCCGTTTTCGATAATGATATCGCAAAGAGATGAAAATTGATCTTCCCGCAAGCATACTTTATATCGGTCTCCTTCGATTCTGTTTTTATCGATATAGAAATCAAATTCTACCGTAAAGTTTTTCGGAAGATAAGGAAATCGATCCGACAATTTAGGACTGATAATCGTCGATGGTTGCAACATGATATACTTGCTTCCCTCTTCATCTTCTGATATGATCGCTTCACCTTCAATGATATCCCAGTTATTGGGATGCATTCCGATTTCAGTCATATTTTGATCATCTTCAAACAAAATATCTTTGCCGGCAACGAAAAGAGCAGACTCTGTCGTTTTTGGCGAGAATGAAGTCTTGACTTCTGCCATTGCTGTTTCTTGAGCTATGAGAGATCCGCCCATGAATAGCAATATTCCTAAAAATAGAACACCCTTTTTCATAGTACCTTTGTTTAGTTTTGTTATTAAGAAACTATTTTTAAGGTATAACAACGAAAAAAGTTCTATTGTTTAGAAATATTAGTAATTAACAGTGCTAATTAACTTTTCTGCACAATTCTCTCCGTCAATTGCTGCCGAAACGATTCCGCCTGCAAAACCGGCTCCTTCACCACAAGGGAATAATCCTTGTATATCAGGGTGTTGTAGGTTTTCACGATCGCGAGGAATTCGTACCGGTGCTGAAGTTCTTGTTTCAACTCCAATCATTAAAGCTTCATTTGTAAGGAATCCTTTTGCAGATTTACCAAATATTTTAAATCCTTCGCGAAGTCGTTTGCTGATGAATTCTGGCATCCAGAAATGAAGTGGTGATGATACGAGCCCGGGCGCATACGAACTTTCCGGTAAATTGCATGACAATCGTCCTTCTACGAAGTCCAACATCCGCTGAGCAGGTGCCGTTTGTTTGGAGTTGCCATTCAGATAACATTGATATTCAAGGTCTTCTTGAAAGCGCATCATGGCTAATTCCTCATATTGGCTGTAATCCGGTAGATCATCTGGATGGATTTCTACGACCATACCCGAATTGGCCCATCTCGAACCGCGTGATGAGGAAGACATACCGTTTACTACAATTTGGTTCGGTCCGCTGGCTGCGGGTACCACTACGCCTCCGGGACACATACAGAACGAATAGACTCCTCGTCCTTCTACTTGCGTTACAAAGCTGTACTCTGCCGCCGGAAGATATTCTCCGCGCCCCTCCTTATTATGATATTGAATTTGGTCGATTAGTTTTTGTGGATGCTCCAAACGCACGCCTACCGCGATACCCTTTGGTTCAATACGGATCCCTTTCTCTTTCAGAAGATGATATACGTCGCGAGCCGAATGTCCCGTTGCGAGTATGACCGGACCATCGAACGTGCGTCCGTCTTCTGTTACGATTCCTTTCACTTGATTATCAGCCAAGATCAGATCCGTCATTTTCGTTTCGAAGTGTACCTCACCGCCACGAGCTTTAATCTCTTCCCGAATGTTTTCAATGACAGCCGGTAGTTTATCTGTTCCGATATGTGGATGTGCGTCGGCCAGAATCGAAGTGTCGGCTCCGAATTGGCACAATAGGTTTAGAATACGGTCTACCGATCCTCGCTTTTTACTTCTGGTATAAAGTTTTCCGTCCGAATAGGCTCCTGCGCCTCCTTCTCCGAAACTATAATTCGATTCCGGATTCACGCGGTGTTCGCGACTGATCTGAGCCAGATCCTTTTTTCGGTCTCGCACGTTCTTCCCGCGCTCCACGATAATCGGTTTCACTCCGAGTTCAATCAGGCGGAGGGCTGCGAACAATCCTGCCGGACCCGCGCCTACGATTATGGCTTGTCGTGCTTCACGCACATCCTTGAATTCGATTTTTACGAAAGGTTCATCTTTCGGTTCTTCTTGAATGTATAGAGCGGCTTTGATGTTGATCAGAATGGCACGCTGTCGCGCGTCGATCGAGCGTTTCAAAACGCGTATGGCTTTTACCGCTCGCGGATCGATACCGTTTTGCTTGCAAAGCAATTTTATCAAAAGTTCGTCCGATGACGCGTCTTTAGGCGTAACTCGGGTTTGTATTTCTTTTATCATAGATGATGCAAACGTTTGGGATAGACGATCAACCGAAAAGAGCGCGAAAAGCTTCTTCCACTTTTCTCACGGGCAATATTTCGATGTTCAGTTTCTTCGTGTCCATCCCTTTTAAGTTAAGATTAGGAATAATTATTTTGTTGAAACCAAGCTTCTCCGCTTCAAGGATTCGTTGTTCGATACGTCCGATCGGTCGTATCTCACCCGACAACCCCACCTCTCCGGTTAGCGCGGTATTGATTTCGATGGGAAGATCCATATTTGATGATAAGATCGCGCTGATCACGGCAAGGTCCATTGCCGGGTCATTCACTTTCAATCCGCCGGCGATGTTGAGGAAGACGTCTTTTTGGGCGAGTTTGAAACCCACTCTTTTTTCGAGTACGGCCAGCAACATGTTCATCCGTCGTGTGTCAAATCCTGTCGCCGAACGCATCGGTGTTCCGTATGCGGCGGTGCTCACTAGGGCCTGTGTCTCGATCAAGAATGGTCGCATACCTTCGATTGCTGCCGAAATGGCTACTCCACTCAACCCTTCATGGTTTTGCGATAATAATAGTTCCGACGGATTGCTCACCTCGCGAAGACCGTTCTGTCGCATTTCATAGATTCCCATCTCGGCCGTACTTCCGAAGCGATTCTTGATAGATCGCAGGATGCGATACATATAATGTTGGTCGCCTTCAAACTGCAATACCGTATCTACGATATGTTCCAGTACTTTCGGTCCGGCGATTGATCCTTCCTTATTGATATGACCGATCAACAGAACCGGAGTTCCCGTTTCTTTGGCGAATTTAAGAATCTGGGCTGCACATTCTCGTACTTGTCCTACGCTTCCCGCCGATGATTCGATCGCGTCGGTAGCCACCGTTTGGATCGAGTCGATGATAACCAGGTCTGGTTGTGTATTACGGATATGTACGAAAATTTCTTCTAAAGAGGTTTCACAGACGATAAAGCAATCCGGATTGGCGTGTCCCAATCGTTCGGCTCTCAGTTTAAGCTGTTTGGCGCTCTCTTCGCCCGAAACGTAAAGTGTCCGTTTGTTTTGTAACTGCAATACGGTTTGCAAGACCAGAGTCGATTTTCCGATACCGGGATCTCCCCCCAACAGAATCATCGAACCCGGCACCATGCCGCCGCCCAAAACCCGGTTCAGCTCATCATTGTTCATATCGATCCGGGTTTCTTCCGAAGTCACGATTTCATGGAGCAGTTGGGGTTTCTGTTTGGGTGCGACCGATCCGCTGTAGGTCGCTTTGACAGGTGCGTTTTTCGATACGACCTCTTCTACGAATGTATTCCATTCTCCGCAAGCCGGGCATTTTCCTTGCCACTTGGGCGATTCGTTTCCGCAGTTGCTGCAAAAGAAGACACTTTTCGTTTTTGCCATAGATTCTTTTTGTTTAATGGATGCAAAGTACGGAAAGATCCCCATTACAGCCAAACATTTATAATTATCATTTGTTTAAACGCTTGAAAGATTATTCTTAATCGATCATTTCTATAAAGCTCTTTTTGGGATGAAAAAAACATTGTTAAAAGCTTCTTTAGCCATCGGTTTCGCCGAGTTATTCAATGCTTTGAATATAAATGCTCAAAAGTACTTGCTTCCCGAATGGAGTAATGCTTTCTCCATGTTGTTTATGCGCACGGCTTTCGGTATGCTTTTTTTCTGGGTTCTCGATCGGTTTTCCCAAAAAGAGAAAGTTGCCCCGCGCGATCTTTTGTTCATGCTCACTGCCGGCGCTTGTAGTCTTACTTCTTATATGACGTTTTATTTATTGGGTGTCGAGAAGTCTTCTCCGGTCGACAGCTCTCTAATCATGTCATGTATGCCCGTTGCAGTTCTGATTTTGGCCGTTCTGTTCTATCGGGAGAAACTCTCCATATTGAAGATTCTGGGTGTGATCTGTGGAATAGGGGGGACTGTTTTTATAATTCTTATGCAGGCTCGGGTAAACGATGCCGAACATTTTCGCAACTCCGTTCTTGGCAATCTGTTCTGCGTCTTCAGTGCTTTGTCTTATGGGGTTTATTTGATTGTCAATAAGCGTTTGGCTACACGATATGCACCGTTTACGATGCTCAAATGGATATTTACGGGCGCGTTCATAATGAGCATACCGCTTTTATGGATTGCGGGTTGGGATGTTCCTGCTTTCCGGGATGGTTTCCACGTCATTCCTTGGGCGGTCATTTTATTCGTTTTGATATTCCCGACCGGGCTTACCTATCTGCTGATCCCTTTTGCGCTGAAAAATCTTCAGGCGACTACCGTTGCCATGTACGATTACGAAGTTCCCGTTGTCGCTTCCCTTGTCGGGATTTTGCTTGGTCAGGCTCACTTCGGGTGGTATCAACCCGTGGCGGCCATGTTGATATTTCTAGGTGTATATCTCGTTAGTAAAGAAAACAAGCGCATGCGTCGCCTGCATGACGACTCCTTGCCGATCTGATTCCGTTAGCGGTTGAAGATATAAACGAATCCTCCGATAATCAACAGACAGATGATGATCAGAAACAGCATCATCAACAACCAATACACATACATCAGAATAGTTTGTGCGATGATCTTTCGCTTACTTCCTTCAAAGATCTGACTGTAAACCCAAAACGCGAGTATGAATTCCGCCCACCATGCTACACCATCGTCTTTGAAATGATTGAATGGTAGATAAAGCAATGTGAAGAATAGAAGTTGCGAAGCCATGAATGCGCAGATCGGAAGAGCGTCGTGTAGGGAAAGAGTGTTAAGATTAGTTTAGAACACGGTGGCCGGCGGGACATTAAAACAACAACACGTCTACTCAGACACGAAC
>CAMTOW010000182.1 GCA_947074245.1 uncultured Bacteroidales bacterium
ATACGAGTTTCTCCGGAGTGACTGGAGTTCAGACGTGTGCTCTTCCGATCTATCTACAAGAATCTATGGAATTGAAAATAGCTGTATTACCCGGTGACGGCGTAGGACCTGAAATAACCACTCAAGCATTGCATGTTACGCAAGCCGTATGCAAGAAATTCGGACATCTTTTGAATTATAGCTTCGCACCATGCGGAGCAGACGCGATCGATAAAACGGGAAATCCATATCCGAAAGAGACCCATGAACTTTGTATGAACTCAGATGCCGTATTGTTTGGCGCGGTGGGAGATCCGAAATATGATAACGACCCCAAAGCCAAAGTCAGACCGGAACAAGGATTACTGGCAATGCGCAAAAAGTTGGGACTATACGCCAATATTCGCCCCATTGCGACGTTTGAGGCTTTGATCGATAAATCTCCGTTGCGAGCCGAACTGATCGACGGAGCAGACTTCATGTGTATCCGGGAACTCACCGGAGGACTTTACTTCGGACGACCGCAAGGACGATCTGAAGATGGGAATACGGCTTATGATACGTGTGTCTATTCGCGAGAAGAGATTGAACGGATTGTTCGGTTGGCATTTGAATTCGCGATGAAACGGCGGCGGAAACTGACGGTGGTGGATAAAGCCAACGTACTGGCAACCTCTCGCTTATGGAGAGAAATAGCCAATGAGATCGCCAAGGAATATCCGGATGTAGAAACCGAATATATGTTTGTGGATAATGCCGCAATGCGTATGATTCAATGGCCGAAGGAGTTTGATGTGATGGTAACCGAAAATATGTTCGGAGATATACTTACCGATGAAGCCTCGGTAATCACCGGTTCGATGGGATTGCTTCCTTCCGCTTCGATCGGATCATATACTTCGGTATTTGAACCGATTCACGGCTCATGGCCACAGGCTGCGGGAAAAAACATTGCCAATCCACTCGCTGCTATACTTTCGGCAGCAATGATGTTTGAATACGCTTTCAGCCTGAAAAAAGAAGCAAAAATGATACGAGATGCCGTAAACGAATCAATCGCTCAATATATCCGAACGGCTGATATTCAGGAAACCGACCGAAAACCTTATTCCACAAGCGAAGTAGGTGAATGGATCGTAAACTATATTCAGAAAAACTGATTGAAATCTACATCGCATACAGATCCGCACCAGCCGGATTCTGATTATGACAAATGCCCTTTCTCCAATTGGAATTGAGAGAAAGGGCATTTTTTATCGGTTTGCCGTGACCCTAAAAATTTATCGGGATGATCACGATATACGCAGTCGGCATACTTATTTAGCCAAATATTTTATGATATCATCGGCAATTTGAACATCCGTCAGACCAGTGGCAGCTATTAACTCAGAGGGCTTATACTGATCTACAAACTCTTTCTTGAAACCATAATTAACGACTTTCATATCCATCGGACCATAATAACCGGCGATTTTCTCGCCGTAACCGCCTTCGGTAATTCCATCTTCGAGCGTAATTACGAGTTTATGATCGCTCTTCAATTCATCAAGCATTTTTTCATCAACGCCCGTCAGGTAGCGAGGATTAATCAAAGTGGCATCTACCCCACTCTTGTCTTTCAACGCTTTCACCACAGCTTCACCCAATTGATAAAACGTACCGACCGCTATAATAGCAACTTGGGAACCTTTTTTCATCATCCGAAACCGATTCAGATCCGAATAATCTGTCTGGGGCAAATAGTCGGGTATGGATTTTACACCATGCGAAGGTACACGAATCGCCACGGGGTGTTCCCGTTGAGCAATGGACCATTCGAGCATCGCGAAATACTCCTCTTTACACACCGGAGCCAGATAAACCATATTCGGGATATCGCTCAACTCGATGATATCAAAAAAGCATTGATGGGATTGATCGGGAATACCGTATACTCCGGTAAGATATACCAAAATGACTGCTGGGTTATTCTGCATACATAAATCTTCGGATAACTGATCGAAAGATCGCTGCAGGAACGTACCATACACACCATAAACGGGACGCACGCCGCGTTTTGCCAATCCGGACGCGAAAGCAACCGCATCTTCTTCGGCAATGCCGACATCTACAAATTGCGCTCCCGCTTCTTTTCTCAGATCGGGAGTGAATCCGATGACCATCGGCGTGGCGGAAGTTATCGCAATCAATTCGGGATTCTTCTTCATTTCGTCGATGAGGTATTTCCCGGTCAGCGTACTATAGCTTTCGAAGCGATCGGGATCTTTCAACGGCAACCCCGTTTTCAGATCGAAAGGAACACTGTAATGGAATTTCTCCTCGTTTTCAATAGCGGGCAGATAACCTTTGCCTTTTTGAGTATTTATATGAACTACAATCGGATGATCAATATCTTTCACCGACCGGAATGCTTTGACAAGCGCTTCTACATCATTTCCATCGGCAACATACATGTAATCCAAATCTAAGGCTTTGAAATAATTGCATTCGCATTTCCCATCGCTTTCTCGCAGTTTACGCAGATTACTATAGATTCCGCCATGGTTTTCGGCAATCGCCCATTGGTTATCATTGACAACGATAATCATATTGGTGCCAATCTGGTATACATTATCCAATCCTTCGAAAGCTTCGCCCCCACTTAGCGCTCCATCTCCGATGAACGCAATGACATTGTTTTTTTCCTGTTTCAAATCACGACCGCGAGCCAGACCGCAACACATGCTGATAGAAGGAGACGTATGACCCATGATAAAAAAATCGTGCGGACTCTCCTTGGGTGCCGTATATTCCGAAACCCGGTTGTTGATAAACGCATCGCGTCTGCCGGTTATTATCTTATGAGCAAAGGCCTGATGGGATACGTCGAAAACGATCTGATCGACCGGAGAATCAAAAACGTAATGCAGAGCTACAATCGCATCTACAGCGCCTAAATCGGGACCGACGTGACCGCCGTACTTACTGACTTTCTCCAAAATTATCGTTCTGATCTCATCACTCACAACCTGAAGATCTGCCACCGGAAGTTTTTTCAGATCCTGTGGCGAATTAATTTGTTCGATATACATAATCTGTTGTCTTAATAATACATTACCATCTGCATCCATTCAACATGAAGCGGATATAAAAACAACAATATCAAGGGAATTCAGATTGTTTATAATGATCGTTTTAATGTACTTATTATCTTTTTGGGAAAAGATGACGGTAGCAAATGAGAAAAATCAAGCAAAGAAATACCCTCATGCGATGGCTTATAATCGAATACCAAGGCATGAGGGTATTTATGAGTTCCGGTAAAATCGGAATAAATATTTATCGAAGAATAAATCGGTTCATTTCAGGTCAAAAACCATCCAATGATATCCATACGGTAGGTATCAAGAGCAAGAAACCGATCAATATAAAAAACAAAAGAATCTTATAGAACCATTTTAGCCAAACACCGTATTGCACACGAGCCAAACCTAGAGCCCCCATCAATACTCCTGATGTAGGAGTGATCATATTGGTGAAACCATCTCCGAACTGAAAAGCCAAAACGGTAGCTTGCCTAGATATACCGATTACATCGGAAAACGGAGCCATAATGGGCATCGTAAGTGCGGCCTTCGCCGAACCGGACGGTATAATAACATTAATCGTGGTTTGGATGAGATACATGACTCCCAACGAAGCGACTTTCCCGACATTGTCCATCAGCGTAGCCATACCATGCAAGATCGGATCAATTACGCGACCGTCTTGTAAAATCTGGATGATCCCTCCGGCCAAACCAACGATCAATGCCGCAGAAAGCATATCTTTCGCACCGGTTTGAAATTGAGAAATGATTCCATCGGGATTCTCACTGTTGGCAAAACCAGCTAATACACCCATCGCCAGGAATAAGGCAGAAATTTCATTCAAATACCAGCCATGCCCCATTACTCCTACCACCAGAAACAGGATGGTGTAGGCCAACAGGTTCAAGATAAAAAACTGATTGGATCGACGTAGTCCCCAAAACGCTGTCAGCAGGAACGTCAGGCTTAAAGCGGGGGTTGCCGGTAAGGTGACCATATTTGCTCCGATTTCGATCGTCGTGAATGGATGATTGTATGAAAATGCAGCCAAAGCACCCAGAATAAGCAGATAAATGACCCATGCCGAACGGGTGGTCTTTTCTATTTTCTCTTCTTCCGCTGACTCGGCCTCTTTTTCTCGCCAATAAGCATCGGCTTCATAAACGGGCGATATTTTCGGATTCTTTTTCACTTTAGACGCATATCGCAAGACGATAATGATTAAAAGAGAGGTCAGTACGATCCAACAAAACAAACGATAACCAAAACCGGAAAATAAAGGCAGATCGGACAGTCCCTGAGCAATTCCGATCGTAAACGGATTTAAAACGGCTCCCGAGAATCCGACATGAGCCGCCACATATACCATACATACCCCCGTAATGGAGTCATATCCCATCGAAATGGCAAGGGGAACAATAATGATGACGAATGCCAACGTTTCTTCACTCATCCCGAATATCGCCCCGAAAAGACTAAATAGAATAATTATCAATGAGATTACAACATTATCTACACCTATTTTGCGAAGGAAGCGGTTATGTTCCATTCGTTTGGTTTGTCGTAAGAAATCGAGAATACCCATATCGATCGACCGGGTGGTATTCATAATCTGAAAAGCGCCGCCGATGATCAACAGAAAGGCGATAATACCGGCTTGTTTTTCGAAACCTTCCAACAATGCGCTGAATACCTGCCAGCTTTGAGGGGAAGACTCGACCGCGTGAAACGAATTATCGACAATGATCGTACGACTTGAGCCATTGACAATCTTTGTTTCGCGAACATATTCTCCTGCAGGAATAATCCAGGAAAGAGCCGCCGCGATCAAAATTACAACCGAAATAATGGTATAGGTGTGAGGGATCTTGTTAAGCTTCATAATGTGATCTAGAAATATTTTAATACAAAAATACTGCATTTACATTAATATTTATGCAATATTCAATATAGAGTCTTCTTTCGGATCAAACCAGAGAGTCATTTAACAGATATTTCATAGATTTAAGTTATCTACTCTTCCTGAATTTATTTTTACGAGCTAATAAAAACAGCCGGAAATTTGCACAAAACAGGGGTTAATATCCTTAAGATTATCTTATGATTTTGAACCATCCGAAATGGATGCTGTTTTAACAGAAACCCATTAATACAGATAATCATGGACAACAATGAAAAATTAATAACTGTAACCGTTATGCATAACGGACCGCTTGTAGTTGAAGGACCGTATAAACTGATTGACAAAGACGGAAAAGAAACTATTCAAAATGGAAAAACAGCTTTATGCCGGTGTGGCCGCTTGAAGCAGAGTGTGGCTACGGCCATGCGTCAAGGCGATGGCTTGCTGATGA
>CAMTOW010000183.1 GCA_947074245.1 uncultured Bacteroidales bacterium
GACCTCCCATTTGACGATATAGTTATAGATATCCGTAACTTCACAGACACTTTGTACTTCATAAGATTGTGTAAGACGCGAGGATCGCAAGGTGAAAGTATAAAACAAGCAATTGTCTTTATCGAATTCATGTCAATAGATTTGCGAGTACAAAAGTATTAATTAGTGATGGAATGGCTCATTAAGAAAGCACAATAAATCATTAGTTATGAATTGATTGTGCGAATTCATCCGAAATATAGTTATCCATCTGTTCACATACGTTGTTGGCAAATCGGATTCCATACCCGACAATCTGATCCCAAACCTCTTCGGTCAGTGAGTTCAGATCCTCCAGAGTTACTTCATGACGAATCAATCCGTAAAGGATTCCGGCATTGAACGCGTCTCCGGCTCCGACCGGACTTACCGGAACAAACTCCGATACCGGATAATCTTTCGAAACGGATGGTGTACGCAGACAGATCCCTTTACCTCCGTCGGTGCAGATGAATACCGGACAATAAAACCGGATATGGTTCCGATAGATCTTATCTACGTCCTGCTCTTTATATATGATTCGGAAATCTTCGATCGACCCGCGCACCAGATCGGCGAACTCCAGGTTCTCTATAATCGCCGGCATCACACGCAATACCTCCGATTCATGATTCTTTCTGAAGTTCGGGTCATAGAGCAGAATGGCCTTTCTATCCTTTGCGAACGTCAATAAGTCGGTCAACGTAGATCGAATATTGGGATACAACGAATAAAACGAACCGTAGAGAATCAGGTCTCCCGAGTCGATGCGTGGCCATACAATGTCCAACCGGTCGTTCGGATAATTCTGATAAGTTTCCGTTTCCGTTTGATGCTGATCATCCATGAACACCAACGATACCGGCGATCTCCCGTCGTAATACTGATATATGTGGGAGGTGTTCACACGATTCTCTTCCATAAAAGAAAGAATCATCTTTCCGATATGGTCGCGACCGATTTCACTGATCAACGTACTGTTCAGCCCCAGGCGTCCCAGACTGATCATGGTGTTGAATGCCGAACCGCCGGGAATTCCGCGTGTCGGCTGATTATCTTTAAACAGAACGTCGTAAACCGTTTCTCCGATTCCTAATATTTTACGCATGATGTGCTCGTTTTGGCTGATAAAAAAACGCTAAGATGCAGGAATATGTTTATCCATGCATATCAGCGTTGTTTCTTTATTGTTCCGAAGAACTCTGTTTTCTTGATTTTTCTCCAAGGTATCCTCCGTGATGCCTTTTCGCGTATTGTTCGTTTGAGAACCGGATCGCGTGCATCGTATTGACCACCAACAGGTCTCCGATCACCGTCATCATCGTTGTCGATGTGGTTGGCGTAAGACCCAGCGGACATACTTCGGCGGGATTGCCGGTATAAAGACACACGTCAGCTTCCTGTGCCAGCTCACTCGCCTCGTTTCCGGTGATTACGATGAAACGGATCTCCGGGTTCAATCGTTTCGCGAGTAGAGTCAGCTCAACGATCTCGCGGGTCTTTCCCGAATTCGAAATCAAAAGCATGATATCGTTTTTCTGAAGAACGCCCAAATCGCCGTGTTGCGCTTCGCTCGGATGCAGATAGATCGCCGGGGTTCCTGTCGAACAGAAAGTCGTCGCGATATTCATCCCGATCTGTCCCGCTTTACCCATGCCGCTGACTACGAGCTTACCTCCTTTATTATGCACCTGCTCTACGATCATCGATACGGCTTTTTCATAATCGTCCGTAACGGGTAAGTTCATTATCGCTTGTGCCTCACGCTGGAGTATGGAGTGAATTAGTTCTTTCATTAATAAATTGTCAAGTTAAAAGAATACGCTGCAAAAGTATTTATTTTTAATTTTGTATCCTAACATAAAAATGAGATACATGCAATATCTGCACTATACTCTTCCCAACGGATTGCGCATCATCCACATGCCTTCCGACTCGACCGTATCCTATTGCGGCTTCGCAGTCAATGTAGGTGCCAGGGATGAACGATCCGACGAAGAAGGGATCGCTCATTTCGTGGAACACATGATCTTCAAAGGAACCGCGAAACGCCATTCATGGCACATCCTCAACCGAATGGAAAAAGTGGGTGGTGAACTCAATGCCTATACCTCCAAAGAAGAAACTTTCATATACTCTGTTTTCCTCAACGAACAATTCGAACGGGCTACCGAACTATTGTGTGACCTGGTTCAGAATTCCCGTTTCCCGGACAACGAAATCGAGAAAGAGGTTGATGTCATCATCGATGAGATCAATTCCTATCGCGACAATCCGCCCGAACTTATTTATGACGAATTTGAGAACATGCTCTTCCACGATCATGCTTTGGGCCATAACATATTGGGATCCGAAGAATCGCTGGAAACGTTCCGCTCCGAATCGGGTGTCGGATTCATCCGTCGGTGGTATCGTCCCGAAAATATGATATTCTTCTCTACCGGAAACATCCGTTTTGAAAAGATCATTCGTATTCTCGAAAAACTATTCACGGTCTCTTCCGGTGCATGGAGCGGACACGAGCGCACGGCTCCCGGAATCTATGTACCCGCTCATCAAAAAGTAGATAAAGATACCCATCAGGGACACGTCATCATCGGAAATCGCGCGTTCGATATGTTCGACAGACGCCGTACCGGTTTGGCTCTTCTCAACAACATCCTCGGAGGTCCGGGTATGAACAGCCGTCTCAACATCAGCCTTCGCGAAAAACGGGGATACGTATACAATGTCGAATCGGTTTATACTCCTTATACCGATACGGGTATTTTTTCCGTGTATTTCGGATCCGACCCCAAAAAGATCGACCGTTGCGTCGACTTAATCCATAAGGAATTTAAGATTTTACGCGATAAGGCGCTCTCTTCCTCTCAACTCGAAGCGGCGAAACGACAGATAAAAGGTCAGATCGGCGTAAGTAGCGACAATCGCGAAAGTCTGACGATGGGTATGGCGAAATCTTTCCTTCAATACAATCGTTTCGATTCGTTGGAAGAAGCGTATGCCCGCATCGACGCGCTATCCGCTTCCGAACTGCTCGAAACGGCGAATCTTATTTTTGACGAATCCAAACTTTCATCATTGATCTATGTCTGATAAAAAAGTGGTCCTGGGGATGAGTGGCGGAACCGACAGTTCCGTAGCGGCGATGATATTGCAAGAACAGGGATATGAGGTAGTCGGTGTGACGTTTCTTTTTCATGACGACGGAAAAGAACATCTCGATGACGCGCGCGCATTGGCTGAGCGGTTGAAAATCCGACACATCGTGTATGATGCACGTGAACTGTTCCGCGAAAAGATCCTTTCTTACTTCGTAGACGAATATATGGCCGGACGTACTCCCGTCCCATGCGTTCTTTGCAACAACTACCTGAAATGGCCTCTTCTGGCTCAGATTGCCGATCAGGAGGGTATTCGTCATATCGCAACCGGACACTATGTCCGCACAGTTCGTGACAACGGACGTATTCACATCACAACGGGAATAGATCCCGATAAGGATCAGTCTTTCTTCTTATGGGGGCTGCCGGTTTCCATCCTCGAACGAATGCTTCTTCCATTGGGAGAAATGACCAAGACTCAGGTTCGTGAATATGCGGCGGAACGTGGTTTTAAAAAAGTATCCGTAAAAAAAGATAGTCTGGGCGTATGCTTCTGCCCGGGTGATTACCGCGATTATCTTCGCAAACAGATTGGAATCGACGCGATCAGCCCGGGGCATTATGTAAATGAATCCGGGAAGATAATCGGCAAACACGAAGGCTACCCGTTCTATACGGTAGGGCAACGTCGCGGTTTGGGAATGAATCTCCAGAAAGCGGTGTTCGTCAAAGAGATCGACGTGACCGGCAATCGGGTCGTTCTGGCTCATCTCGAAGAAATGTATAAGACGATCATGTATCTGGAAGATGTCCATGTCAATTATCCCGATGAAGTTTCCGATCGTACCGTAATCTGTAAAATCCGTTATCGCAAACAACATACGCCTGCCCGTGTAGAATTCCTGCCGGATCGAAAAGCCAAAGTGACGTTTCTCGAACCCGTCAACTCCGTTGCTCCCGGACAGGCCGCCGCATTCTATTTCGGCGATCTCATCCTCGGAGGCGGTATCATCTCCCATGCGGAATGATAGGAATCTTTGCGTCTGGTTCTGATCATACGGATCGGTGATCCTCTCCGATCCGATGCAAACCGTTTTTCAACTATTTCTTCTTTTCGGTTGTTGCTATAAAGGAACTTGCTTCCACTTCTCTCCTGATACGATACGGCTTACTCAATGGCATTATGGTTTCTCAATCATAAAATGCTGTATTCTCCGATTGGATTATGAATTATCATAAATCTAATTCAATACGGTTATGCAATTACACCAAATCATCAAACAGATTGCTTGGGCTTCCCTTATTCTGGCAGCCCCTTTCAGCTCTCGTTCTCTTCAGGCTCAATCGGAGCCGCTCGTTCCCCATCTGACCGACAATACCAAACAAGTGATCGTCCCGAAAGGCTTTATAACCGATCGCGTCAGCGATGGCATGATCCTGATTGCCGGAGGTGCCAACAACACGATTGCCTACATCAACGACGAAGGCGATTATATCTTCGGATACGATTGGCACCCGACATCCAAAACCAGTTCGGTATCCAACAACTTCAACAATTCCGGATGTGTTGTCTTGAACTCCGATAAAAAACATGTCATCCTGCATAAAGACGGAAGCGTCATGCCCCTCCCGCAAGAGTATATCAAAGTGAGCGACTTTTCCGACGGTATAGCATCCGTCCTGGTTCGGAATACCGATAAGAAAGGATATTCGGCATTCTTCATCGATATCGACGGAAATAAGGTACTGCCTTCTCTCAACAGCAGTGCGCAGAATGATCCGTTAACGATCAGTCCGGTCGGAGCATTGAGTGAAGATCGTCGCGCCTACCAAGACATCTCCTCTTCCAAATGGGGATATGCCGATGGATCAGGGCAAATCGTCATTCCGCCTCGTTTCGATCGTGTTGCCGATTTTCACGAAGGTCTTGCCGCGGTCTGCGAAAACAACCTTTGGGGATATGTGGATAACCAGGGAAACTACGTAATCCAACCTCAGTTCAAAAAGCAGGGATACGACTTCAAAGAGGGTTTTGCCGTTGTTTGTCAAAAAGGATATTACTATTTTATCAATCCCGAAGGTGTTATCGTTACTCCCGAACCGGGATATGTCTCGGCAAGTAATTTCGAAGACGGCAGTGCGATTGTTGAACAAAAAGGAGACAAAGGATATGCCTATCATACGATTGATAAGAATTTTCAGATCCTCGCCACTCCCGACAATCCCGATTTGAAAATAAAATCATTCGCCAATTTCTT
>CAMTOW010000184.1 GCA_947074245.1 uncultured Bacteroidales bacterium
GTCCCTATATGCAGGTCTGACAACTGAATAATCCTGTATCCGCTGAACTCTGAAGCTTATGAATACAATAAAATGTCGTTGAAAAGCTATACGTCTATAAAAGGACAGAATACGAAAACGAGAGATTATCCGGATAACAACTTTTTCCCGTCGATCAATACCGCCTATCGATTCAGTGAGAAGCAACAAGTGCGTTTCGCATACGGAGCGTCGGTAAACCGACCTGAATTCCGAGAAGTATCGCCATCGGTATATTACGATTTCGATCTTTTCAGTGATGTAAAAGGGAACAAAGACCTGAAAACGGCTTATATCCAGAACATCGATCTTCGCTATGAATATTATCCGCAAAACGGAGAGGTGATTTCACTAGCCCTGTTCTACAAGAATTTCAAAAACCCGATCGAATGGACTTATCTGGATGCAGGAGGTAGTTACACCTTCACATTCGAGAACGCCAACCGCGCCAACAACTACGGGGTAGAATTGGAAATCCGAAAGAATCTTGATTTCATCGGTCTGTCGGATTTCAGTCTGAACTTCAACGGAGCGTTAATCAAAAGCGAAGTGCAGTTCGACAAGAACAGTCTTGAAAAAAACCGACCGATGCAGGGACAATCCCCATACCTGGTGAATGTAGGGCTTTTCTATCAGAGCCCCAGATACCAATTCAACGTGGCAGCACTCTACAACCGAATCGGGAAACGCATTATCGGTGTGGGACGCGTGGATTCGAGCGTAGGAGGAAACATCAATAACAACATCCCCGATTCTTACGAACTACCGCGCAACGCGATCGATTTGACATTCAGCAAAAAGATCGGAAGGATGATTGAAATCAAAGCCAGCATCACAGATCTGCTTTCCGAAAAACTGCAATACGTGCAATATCCAGAATTCGTCGATGCAGACGGGAAGATCCACAAAAGACGTCAGGTTACGAAATCCTTCTCACCGGGACGCAACTTCAATGTAGGAGTCACTATGAATTTTTAAAATAAATCTCATTTCAAAATTTCAACAATCAGAAAAAATGAAAAAAATCAATCTTTCCACATTATTTCTTTCTGCAGCTATGATCGCAGCGTTCAGCAGCTGTTCTTCCAAAGAAGACGAACCGTCGAAGGACGACATTCAAGCAGAAGATCTACCGTTCTTGTTTAACGACAATGAAATCGGTAACGGAGATCAGGAATTTGAAATAACCGGAAAATACACCTTACCCAAAGGAACCTACAAACTGCGCGGATGGTGCTATGTAACCGAAGGCGCGGAACTAACCATCGAACCGGGTACAATCATCAAAGGAGAAAAAGACACCAAGGCGGCCTTGATCGTAGAGCCGGGCGGAAAACTTTTCGCACAAGGTACATCTACCGCTCCGATCGTATTTACCTCGGAAGCAGCTCCGGGAAGTCGCCGTCCGGGTGATTGGGGAGGTTTGATCGTATGCGGAAACGCAGTAAACAACAAAGTAAAACAACAGATCGAAGGGGGCCCACGTACCGAACACGGAGGAACGAACAACGATGACAACTCGGGTATCCTAAGCTATATCCGCGTAGAATTCGCCGGTTATCCATTCAAAGCAGACCAGGAGATCAACGGAATCACGTTCGGATCGGTAGGTCGTAAGACACAGATCGACCACCTTCAGGTATCGTACAGCAACGACGACTCGTTTGAATGGTTCGGAGGTTGCGCTGACGCCAAATATCTGGTAGCTTATCATGGTTGGGATGATGATTTCGATACGGACAACGGTTTTTCGGGTAACCTTCAGTTCCTTCTAGGAGTACGCCATCCGAAACTAGCGGATACATCCCTATCCAACGGATTCGAATCGGATAACAACTCAAACGCAGGTACAGAGAACCCTTATACAACCTGTACGTTCAGCAACGTTACGCTGGTAGGACCTCTTGGTCAGGACGCAGCGTTTGAAAACACCTCATCGTATATCGACGGCGGCTCGATGAATCCACAGAACGGGTCGAAACTCGGGGTATTCCAGGCAGCAATGCAAGTGCGACGCAACTCTCGTCTGAACTGTTTCAATTCAGTAGCAATCGGTTATCCGGTAGGATTGATGATTGAAAACGACAAAGGCGGAACAGGACAGACTGCCGCAGCGGAAGGAATCATCAACATGAAAGGACTTGTATACGCAGGTATGGGAATCCTTGGTTCGGATGTAAACAAAACCTGGAAAGACGTTTATTCTCCAGACGCGGGTACAACGGTAGATGACAGCAAAGTATCCTTCTCACACCAGTTTTTCCTTGAACAAGGAAACCGCTATTATGAAAGCATCGAAGAGTTGGGTCTGAAACAACCGAACAGCCTTCTTGCCAATCTCAATTACGGACCGAAATCGGGAAGCCCGCTTCTATCGGGAGCAGACTTTACCCACAGTCAGTTAAGCAGCGGATTCGACAAGGTTAATTATGTCGGAGCATTCAGTAGTGAAAATGACAACTGGATGTCGGGATGGACTAACTTCGATCCTCAAAATACGGCTTATTGATATTTTCATCGGCATATAAATTATTGCACATCAAAAACTGTTTCGGAGCAATCCGGAGCAGTTTTTCCTTTTTAACCAATCCGCACACAACGCCCACCAATATAACCAATTAATAATCTGACGAATACAAAGCTAAAGCGTATTTTAAAAACATCAGGCAGAAAAATCAAAACGATCAGGCAGAAAATCGAGGAATACCAGGCGGGAAATTAAAAAAAGTCAGGCAGAAAATTTGAGAGTGGAAGAATAGAACAATTCGCAACCGTTCTCCAACACTGAAAAGAGAGACAGAAAGACTCGTTCCGATCGTTCGGATACAAAAAAAGAGGTAAACCTCAAGGTTACCTCTTCTGTGATTCAATCATTTCTTATCAACCCATCCATCCGATGAGATTTCCTTTGATCCGATCTTCAAAAGCCGTCAATGCAGCTTTCGCTCCCTCGCCCATCGCCACTACAATCTGTTTGTACGGAACAGTGGAAACATCGCCCGCGGCGTAAATACCCGGCGTATTGGTACGGCAATGCGCATCGACCAGAATCTCTCCGACACGATTGGTATCGACGAGTTTTTTGAAAACATCGCTGTTGGCACTTAATCCGATCTGAACGAAGATCCCGTCGACATCCAATGTCTCTTCGGATCCGCTAACGCGATCTGTAAAGTCGAGCCCGACCACTTTTCCGTCGTTGCCGATTACCCGGCGCGTCTGTTTGTTGGTATGAATGGTAACGTTGGGCATTGCCGCAAGTTTCTCCTGCAACACCTTATCCCCTTTCAATTCCTCAGCAAATTCGAGTACGGTAACCTGAGAAGCAATTGCCGACAGATCTATCGCAGCCTCCAACCCTGAATTTCCGCCACCGATAACCGCTACTTTCTTTCCTTTGTAGAAAGGACCATCACAATGCGTGCAGAAAGCCACGCCCGACCCGATGTGATCCGATTCGCCCGGAATACCCAGTCGTCGCCAACTCGCACCCGTCGCAATAATGAGCGCTTCGGATTTGAGAGTCTCGCCCAACGAAGTCGTGAGCCGCTTCATTCCCTTATCGATCGTCGCAGACAAGACTTTACGATTGTCGAACAAGGTAATGTCGTAGACCGCCATGTGCTCTTTGAGGTCGTTACCCAACTGGCGACCAGTGGTATAAGGCACAGAGATCACATTTTCAATTCCAACCGTCTCCAGAACCTGCCCTCCGATCCGATCGGCGATCAAAGCTACTGAAAGACCTTTGCGAGCTGAATAAATAGCAGCAGAAGTTCCGGCGGGACCTCCTCCCACGACAATGACGTCGAATTGTTTCTCTGCGGAATCGATTTGGATCGGAGCCGAACCGACCTCCTCTTCCAGTTTCCCAAGCAGATCCGCCAAACCGGCTTTACCGACATGAATCAGTTTATCTCCGGCAAAAACCGATGGAACGGCTTGTATTTTCATTCGATCCGCCTCATCCTGATTGATTGCCCCATCAATGATGGTATGGTGTATTTTCGGATTGATCATGGAAATCAGGTTGAGCGCCTGTACCACATCCGGACAGTTCGTACAACTCAACGATACGAAGGAACGAATGTGAACCTCCCCGCTAAGCGCCTTGATTCGCGCCAGAAGAACCGAATCGGGCAAGTTTTTCCCTTTTCCATCCAGATTCAATATGGCAAGAAGCAATGTCGTGAACTCATGTCCGTTGGGAATCATTCGGAATAGGATCGAAACAGGCTCGCCATCCTTCAAAATATCAAACTCCAACCCGTTGCCTTCGGACACTTCCATCGAAATCTTATCGGAACATGAAGCGACATCCGTCAGCAAGCCAATCAACTCATCCCGTTCGGAGTGAACGGAATCTATTTTGATCCGAAACTTATATTCGGAAACCAGATCCGCGAACAATACGCGAACCTGGTCTTTTAAATTCTTATCTAACATAGGCATCAGATTTTACCTACAAGATCAATACTTGGTTTTAAAGTCTCTTTTCCTTTCTGCCATTTCGCAGGGCAAACCTCTCCATCGTGAGAAGCTACGAACTGAAGAGCTTCCAATCGACGCAACAACTCATCCGCATTACGGCCAACATTGCCCGCTACCACTTCGTAAGCTACGATTTTACCTTCCGGGTTTACAACAAACGTTCCTCGTTCGGCAAGACCGATCTCTTCGATCATCACATCAAAACCACGAGTGATCACACCTGTCGGATCGCCTAACATCGGATATTTGATTTTCTTGATGGTTTCGGACGCATCGTGCCATGCTTTGTGAACGAAGTGAGTGTCGGTCGATACCGCATAAATCTCGCAACCCGCCGCTTTGAATTCATCGTATTTGTTGGCTAGATCTTCCAATTCTGTCGGACAAACGAATGTAAAGTCTGCCGGGTAGAAGAAGAACACTGACCATTTACCCAATACGTCTTGTTTTGAAATTGATTCGAACTGATTGTTTACGAAAGCCTGAGCGTTGAATTCTACGATTTCTTTTCCTATTAGTGACATAATCTTTTTAATTTTAAAATGTTATACTTTTATTTTTGTTCTATTCTTATTTTGATAGTACAAAGATAGAGCAGCCGACATTATCAATCAAACAGATAAAATCTATACCTTTATTGATAAAATCTATAACGAATGACTATACAGCAATTAGAATATATCGTAGCGGTGAACAAACATCGCCATTTCGTAGCGGCATCGGAACAAGGCGGATCAACGCAACCGACGCTAAGCACGAGGATTCAGAAAATGGAAGTAGAGTAGAACACGAAATTATTCGATCGATCCAAACAGCCCGGGACACTTCCATTGATGGGCATGCGGGTGAT
>CAMTOW010000185.1 GCA_947074245.1 uncultured Bacteroidales bacterium
TCGAATATCGGTTCTGCGGATGCTTATGGAAACAAGCCGATTTGGACCGATGGCGGAAGCTTTAAAGATCTTCGTCCGTTCCGTACCGAAGAGGGGAAACCGCTTTATTCATACTATTTGGTGAAATCCGAAGGGGTGTTCCGTTCGCAGGGAGAGATCGATAACTATGTGGATCAGCAAGGAAATAAGATTCAACCAAATGCGCAGGTGGGCGATTTGAAATTCGTCGACGAAAATGGCGACGGAAAGATCAACAGTTCCGACAAAGTGTATATGGGCAATGCGATGCCGAAGGTCACGTACTCGTTCTCGGGTGGTCTGCAATGGAAAGACCTTTCTTTCAACATCATGTTCCAGGGTGTAGGTGGTGTGAAATTGTTCAACGCCTATAAGTTCGTTACGTTAAATGAGTCTTTGAGTAGCTTCAACCGCTCGCGTGAGATTCTGAAAGCGATGAATGGTCCGTCGGATGAGGTCCCTCGTATCTCGGCGAAAGATGCCAACGGAAACTTCTCTACCGAATCGGATTATTATTTGGAGAAAGGCGATTATCTCCGTATCAAGAATATCACGCTTACCTATTCGTTGTCCAATCTGCTGTATAAATGCGGATACCTGAAAGAGCGTAAAAGCTTATTGGATGTTTCTTTCAGCGTAGATAATCTGGCTACGTTCACGTCGTATTCGGGTATCGATCCCGAAGTGGGTGGAACGGGTCTCGACGGTGGTCAGTATCCGGTGTCGCGTACGTTCTCATTCGGCTTGAAAATGAAATTCTAAAACTATTCGGAAGGCTCGGTCCGATCGGTCCTCGATAACGATCGGCCTTCTTTCAAACTCAAATCTCAGCAACAATGAAATATAAATTATTATCAACGATAGCTCTATCCGCTCTTCTTTGTACTTCTTGTCAGGATTGGCTCGATGTAAAACCCGAAGGTTCTCCGAGTCAGGATAGTTTTTGGAAAACGGATGCCGATTTCACGACGGCTACCTATACGATCTATGAAAATATGAGTCTGGAAGAGACCTGGGGGCGTGACTTGTTTTGGGAGCAGGGTGCTTCCGATGATATTTTCTTCTCTCGCTCTCGCGGTAATTCTCAGATGAATCTGGCGAATCTCGATATGGATGGTAGCACCGAAGGCAGTATCAAGGATATCTATTCGGCGATGTACGAAACCAATGCGGCGTCCAATAATATTGTGTATCGAGCTCTTATGCTTCCTTCTCGTTCCGACGTGATCAACTATCGTTTGGGTGAAGCTTACTTCATGCGTGCCTTTACTCATTTTATGATCGCCTATCGCTATGGTCGTGTAGACAATGGGGTGCCGTTTGATCGCTATGAAGATTATGAACCGTATCCGGAGCAATATAAGATCCCGGAACAGCGGGAGTCGGTTGTCGACAATTATCGTCTGATTATTGAAGATTTGGATGCCGCGGCAGCTTTGTTGCCATGGTTTAAGGATACGAAGTCCGATGATTATGGCCGCGCTACCAAAGATGCGGCGTTGGCTCTCAAAGTGAAGACGCTTGCATACTGGGCGCAACATGATCCGGCCAAATGGACCGATGTTCCTGCGTTGGTGGATCGCTTGGAGTCGGAAGGTGCTCGCGGGCTGTTGGATGATTTCTCAAAAGTGTTCCGTACGGAAAACGAATGGTCGAAAGAATATATCTGGTCGGTCAACTCTTCTGGCGAGATGAAGGCGGGAAGCGTCTTCCCGGGAATCATGCTCGACAACAAAGGTTGGGGGCGTTACAACGGTTGGGGGAACTTCAAACCGACGCTCGAGCTATGGGCGGAATACGATGAGGACGATATGCGTCGTCCGGCTACGATCATGCAGTATGGCGACGAATTCAAATTCTTCGGCGAAAATCGCAAATTCTATTCTTCTGCCGATTTGGAGTGTGGTTTCCATTTCAGAAAATATATGGAGCCGTTTGAGCATGGCACGGTTTCTACAACGGGTGCGGGAATCAGTTCAACGGTATCTTCCAATGGGAATCGTCCGACGACCGATTTGAATGTGCCGATTATCCGTTTTGCCGAAATGCTTCTTTTCAAAGCGGAAGCGTTGATTGAAATGGGTAAAGATGGCTCGGAGCCGTTAAACCGAATCGCCGAACGTGCCGGAATGGGACGTCCGTATGCGAATCCTTCGATTACCGATCTGATGCATGAGCGTCGTTGCGAACTTGCCGGTGAATATACCGACCGCGTGATGGACCTGAAACGTTGGATCGCCAAATATCCGGAAGTGAAGTCCGTATTGGAGGCGCCGAAGCATGGTCTGAAATATACCGATCGCTCCAATCCTGAATCGGAACTTTATCCGAACGGAAGTCACGATCTGGATGGCGACGGCAATGTAGATATCGTAGTGGAGCAGAAAGTGATCAACGGAAAAACCTACAATGGGGTGATCCGTATCATGGAGGGCAAATCCTACGATGCTTCCAAAGATTGCGTATTGCCTTACAGCGTAAATGAAGTGATTCAGGCTCAAGGTGCTTTGAAACAGAATCCGGGTTATCCGTCAAATTAATAAAATCTCAATTCACTGATAAACGGGGAGATTCGACTTAACGGTTCGATCCCCCGTTTCCTTATTTTTTAGTTTATGATACCGAAACACATCTTCTATATTGGCACGATGGCTTTGCTGGGTTGCGTTGCTTGTAAATTTGAACAGAAACAGACAATCGATTTCGTAGATCCTTTTATCGGAACCGGTGGACACGGACATACTTATCCGGGTGCTACCGTACCGCATGGAGCCGTACAGCTCAGTCCGGATACCCGAAGAGGAAATTGGGACGCTTGCGCGGGATACCATTACAGCGATTCCACCCTGATGGGATTTTCTCATACCCATCTGAGTGGAACCGGTTGTATCGATTTGGGGGATATCCTGATTCGTCCGGTCGTCTCTCAATATCCGATCCCGTTTTCACATGAGGAGGAGATCGCTTCGCCGGGTTACTACGCGGTCAATTTGCCGGTGGAGAATATCTATGTCGAACTGACGGCTACTCCGCATGCGGGTGTACATCGATATACGTTCGCTCCCGAAGCGCAGCAGGCGCTTTTGATCGACTTGGATCATTTGCTGGATAATGAGGAGATTCTCGAGCAACGGATTCGTCAGTCGGCGGAGAATGAGATCGCGGGAATGCGTCGTACGACGGGATGGGTGCCCGATCAGCACATCTACTTCGTGGCTCAGTTCTCGAAACCGATCCGAAAAAGTGCGATTCATGCCCAACAGAAAGACGCTACCGTACGATTCGATAAAGAAGATCAGTCTCCTTTGGTCGTGAAAGTGGGTGTTTCATCGGTAAGCGAAGAGAATGCTCGCGAGAATCTTTTGGCTGAGGTGCCCGGATTCGATTTCGATCAGGTGAAGGGACAGGCACAGTCTCAATGGAACGGTGTTCTCGATCGGATCAAGGTCGAAGGTGGTACGCCGGCCGAACGGACTAACTTCTATACGGCGCTCTATCATGCCCATGTCGTACCCAATAACGTATCGGATGTTAACGGTCAGTTCCGTCGCAATGATAATTCCATTGCTCGAAGCGATCGTCCTGTTTATTCTACCCTTTCTCTTTGGGATACGTTCCGTGCCTGGAATCCGCTGATGACCGTATTGGATACGGCATTGGTAGGAGATATGGTCAATTCAATGCTCGATATGTATGACGCAACGGGCGAATTGCCGATTTGGCCGCTTGCCTCAGGCGAAACGGGAACGATGATCGGGTATCACTCCGTATCGGTCATCGCTGATGCGTATAAAAAGGGAATTCGGGGATTTGATGCGGAAAAAGCGTTGAACGCGATGGTCGCGTCCGCCGAAAAGAATAAGAAAGGTGCCGACTTCTATATCGCAAACGGATATATCCCGTCTAATATTAAAAAGGAGAGTGTATCTTGCGCGCTCGAATTTGCGTATGACGATTGGTGTATTGCTCAGATGGCAAAAGAGATGGGCAACGAAGAGGTTTACCGGACGTTCAGCGGGCGTTGTCGCAATTATATCAATATATTTGACGGCAATACCGGGTTTTTCCGTGGAAAACGTCTCGATGGAAACTGGGATACTCCTTTTGATCCGACCGAGTCGGGACGTGCGTTTACCGAAGCTACCGCTTACCAATATCGTTTCTTTGCGCCTCATGATGTAAATGGTATGGTGCAGCTTTATGGTGGCGAAGCTCCGTTCATCGAAGCGCTTGATGATCTGTTTACCACCGAGGCGATATCGGATAAGGAAATGACCATTGATATTTCGGGACTGGTAGGGCAATATGCCCACGGCAACGAACCGAGTCATCACATGGCTCACCTCTACAGTTATGTGGGGCAGCCGTGGAAAACGCAGGAGATGGTCCGATATCTTCTTGACGAGATGTATCAGCCTGCTCCCGACGGAATATCCGGAAATGAGGATTGCGGTCAGATGTCCGCCTGGTATATCCAGAATGCGCTCGGATTTTACTCGGTATGTCCGGGTAATAACGAATTTGTTCTGACGACGCCGATCTTCCGGAAAAGTGAAATTACTCTGGCCAATGGAAAGACTCTGACGATTACAAAAGATGGAAAAGGCAAATACATTCAGGCGGTAACGCTCAACGGTAAGTCGGTCGACAAGCCGTTCATCACATACGATCAGCTGATGGCTGGTGGCGAATTGAAGTTTGAAACCGGGCACACGCCGTCCAGAGAATGGGCGAGCGACGACCGTCCTTACTCGTTTACGGAAGGATCTGAGGTTTCCGTTCCATATAATAAGAATGACCTTTATTTGTTTGTCGATTCGGCGGAAGTAAATTTGGGTTGTGCGACTCCTTTGGCAACCATTCGTTATACGCTGGATGGTTCCGAACCGGATCAGAGTTCAGCGGAATATATCCGACCGTTTCAGATCTCGAAAAATGTGCGCATCCGAATGAAGGCGTTTCACCCCGAAATGAAACCCTCGCGTACCGTATCGCTGGATGCGCGCAAAGCGGAATACCGCGAAC
This sequence comes from uncultured Bacteroidales bacterium, assembly GCA_947074245.1. GTDB lineage: Bacteria > Bacteroidota > Bacteroidia > Bacteroidales > JAUNSR01 > JAUNSR01. Next base: position 5,044 of record CAMTOW010000185.1, read on the forward strand.
CGATCCGACTGACGCCGAAAGCCCAAGGGGTGGAGTATACTTATTATGAAGGTAACTTTTCGTTGACGACCGATCTGCTTCGGGCTCGTCCGGTCGAGAAAGGAGTGAAGTACGAACCGGGTATAAGAAACGGAAAACCGGAAGATCATTTCGGATATATCTTCAAGGGTTATATATTTGCTCCCGAAACGGGCGTATATGAGTTTATAACACGCTCCGATGACGGTAGTTTGCTGAAAATCGGCGACGAGACAGTCGTAAATAACGAAGGATCTCATGCGGCTATCGCCTCGACGGGTAAGAT
>CAMTOW010000186.1 GCA_947074245.1 uncultured Bacteroidales bacterium
TTTAAGGGAACAGATAAAATAAAACAACCCGTTTCGGAGATAATCCGAAACGGGTTGTTTTATTTTATCATCGTCGAAGATGTTTCGCTGTTTTTTATTTGATTCGAACCCAACGTTGGGTTTGAGAAAACGGACCGGATGAGCCTCTCACCATGAGAATATTGGGATCTTTTTCATCAATTGACAACTGGCAGGAATAACTGCGGCCGTTGCTCGGATTGAGAATCGTACCTTTCGAATAGATCCGGCCTTCTTTTTTCATATCAGTGATGATCACTAAACCGACAAGAGGTGTATCTTTTAAATCGCCTTTGCATTTTTTGCAAATTGCGTTTTGATCCGGAGGATTGATCATTTTGATTATTTTTCCGAATAGCATCCCATTCTGCTCATAAATCTCTACTTCAGACTGAGCTTCTCCATTTTTATAAGTTGTCCATTGCCCCACAAAGTCTTGTGCCATCAGTAATGAACAGATAAAAAATGAAAATACCGATAAGACTAATTTCAACATAATATCTGCATTTGGTTATAATGAAATAACAATTGATCTTTTAGGAGCGTTCAACGCCTTATTTTAATTTACGTTTACGCAACTCGTCGGCTTTCATTCTGTAATACTCGGCGCGTTCATCATTACCGGTCTTATCCAAAGCATCCGCGAAGCGGGAATGGGCGGTAGGATGCAACGGTTTTAAGGCAACGGCTTTAGAAAAATCGGTTACGGCTCCCTCATAATCTCCCATTTGATATCGAAGACGCCCGCGATTATATACCGCTTTAAAATAATTCGGACTCAGCGCTACGCTTTTGTTCATACACTCTGCTGCCTGATTCAGATCGTCTAAATCCATTAGTGTGATCCCTTTGCGTATCCATGCATCTGTATATTCGGGATATAAATCGATCGCTTTGTCAAAGTTGCGTAAAGCGGCAAAGGCGTCATGAGCCTTCACTATACATTCATTTCCCATCAGATAATATTCTTCCGCCAATTCTTTCAGCTTGTTGCGTTGAGTCGTTATCTGATCTTGTAACTCCTTGTTTTTTTGACGTAACAAATTGATTCGGTTCAATTCTTTGCGAATCAGTCTTTTCGAAGATGGCTTTTCAATCTCATAGCGTGAATGGATCGCCAGAAAGAACTTCTCAATCGCAGTATCCATTTTCCCCTTTCGGAACGAATCGATCGTGTCTTTGTAATATTGAATGGAATTGGCTTCTTTCATAGCCAAATCGAAACGACGACTGTCATTGAACTGCTTGCTGAAAGCCACGATCGCAGGGTTTACGAAGATGTCGGATCGTGAAAGGCGTTGTCGTAACAGAATGCCTTCTAGCGAGGTACATCGCGAAAGAGCGACATAGGTTTGTCCTCCGGCGAATGCTCCACCTTGCATATCGATGATTACGTTTGAAAAAGTCAATCCCTGACTTTTGTGGATCGTTATCGCCCAGGCCAGGCGGATGGGATATTGTGTGAAACTACCCAGTTCGGTTTCTTCGACGCGATTCTCTTTTTCATTGAATGAATAGCGAATATTTCGCCATACGTCGAGTTCAACATTTTCTATTGCTCCGTTTTCGAGTTCAACAAGAATCCGATCTTCTTCAATGTCTTTGATCCGTGCAATAGTTCCGTTTACCCATCGTTTTTGATAATCGTTTTTTATGAAGATGATCTGAGCTCCTTTTTTTAGGATAAGTTCTTTTTGTGTCGGAAGAGAACTGTCGGGAAAATCGCCTTTTATGGCACCGCAAAAATGGAATTCTTCCTCATTGATCTCAAGTAGACGCTGATGATTGATATGATCGACCGTATCCCGACGAGATGCCAGGGTAATCGAGAATTCGGCTTGAGGCTGAGCTGACGGTTCATAACGCGAATTAAGTATATCCAGGTTATGCGTGGTCGCGTCATTGATTCGAATCTTATCAAGTAGATTGATGAATATCGGGTCTGATTGGCGATATACTTTTTTCAATTCGACGGAAACGAGATGGATTTCGCGGAAAACACGTGCGTCGAAAAAGAACGGAGAAGGGTAGAAGCGACTTAATATTTCTTTGGAATCTCGGGGAACAACAGGCTCAAGCTGGAACACATCGCCCACGAAAAGGAGTTGTTTCCCTCCGAATGGGAGTCTTTTATTGCCGGAATAAACTCGTAGCACACGATCGATAAAATCGATCATATCTGCTCTTACCATCGAGATCTCATCGATGATGATCAGTTCCAGTTTCTCGATAAGTTTACGATGTTCCTTGCGATATTTGAAGAATTCATATATGCGCCCGTTTCCCGTACTTAAATCCGGATCGTCGGGTAGCATGGGGCGGAAGGGCATTTTAAAGAAAGAATGAATCGTGCTTCCTCCTGCATTGATGGCTGCGACGCCGGTAGGAGCAAGCACGACATATCTTTTTTTAGTCTGAGAACAAATATATTTCAGGAAGGTTGATTTACCCGTTCCCGCTTTTCCGGTCAGGAAAACGGATTGAGATGTATTGGTAATCAGATTCTGTAGATCCTGAAATTCTTGATTATCCGTATCGATGTTTGTTTTCAAATTTTGCCGCTTTATAATGCAAATACAGCTGCAAAATTAAGAAAATGTCAAAGCATGAGCAAGACGATCACCAATGCTGCAATTAAATTAACAACTACACCGACTGCATAGGTCAAAGAATAACCGATCGTTGGTAAGTCGCTGTTGAGTTGATCGGTGATAGCACCTAATGAAGGGGTACTGGTACGAGCTCCTGCAATACAACCCAATGTAATCGGAGATTTGAATTTGAACACGTATTTACCCAGATAGATACCTGAAATCAAAGGAACGGTAGTTGCAATGGCTCCATATACAAGAATCGACCATCCGATTTCATGTAGGCTTCTGCCGAAACTCGGTGCAGCCGCGATTCCGATAATGGCTACATACATGCTTAAACCGAGCGTACGCATCAACCAAACCGAAGCATCAGGAATTTTACCGATCGACGGACGTTTGGATCTTAACCAACCCATAATCAATCCCGCGAGCAATGTACCGCCACTACTGCCCAGACTCACCGGAATCTTACCGGCTTTAATCATCAATGCGCCTACATAAACTCCGACCGCGATACCCAGACATAGGAATACGATATCGGTTACGTTTGTCGGACGATCAATGTGTCCGATTTTTTTTGCGGCTCTCTCCACATCAGACGGCAGACCGGAAATCGTAATCATATCGCCTGCCATCAATTCGGTTCCGGGACGAACCCGGATATCTGTACCTGCACGGGAAAGTTTTTTGATACTGACTCCGTACATATACTCCATGAGGGTGAGTTGGAGGATCGTTTTTCCGGCTAATGTTTTTTTGGTAATCATTACCGGTAAACTTTCGGCAGGGAAATTGAGTAACTCATAATCGGCCAGCTCCGGACCAATAAAATCTTCCGCATTTATAGCGAATTCCCTGCGACCACTCAATACAATGTCATCTTCGGGGTAAATAAGCGTATCCGGAGTAACATAACCCATCACATTCTGATGACGGATGCGAGCTACGAAAAGTCTGTCTTCTTGATTCAATAATCTCAATTCGAGTTCGGAAACTTTGCGTCCTTCCGGTGTGAACCAAGAATCAGTCACATGATAGGCACGAAACGTAACGGGACGTAATGCGTTGAAGATAGCCGGGCTATTGTCTGTCACATGCTGGTCGCCCATTTCCATTTCGATTTCATGAACTTCCTGTTTCACCTTTTTCAGTCCGCCTAATAATCTCGGGCCTAATATCCCAAGTATAAAAGCAGAACCCGCTGCACCGAATATATAACAGATCGAATATACTACCGGAACGAATCCGATGTACATATCTTTTTGTTCTTGAGTATAATCCGGATTTGCGGAAATGGTTTCAGGTACGATTCCTAATGCTCCCGAAATGGTTTGAGAACCGGCAAACATACCTCCGGCTTCACCGACATTGTATCCGCCGATTTTGGCAAGAATGAAAACGGATAGAAAACAAAGACTACAGATGCATAAAGCGAAAAGTACTTGTTTTATGCCGTTTTTGGCAATTGCCTGAAAGAAATGAGGACCAACTGCATAACCTGTCGTAAATAGAAAGAGGAGGAAGAACGCAGATTTCATTGGTCCGGGTACGCTGATGCCCAACTGTCCGATCAATAAACCGATTAAAAGTGAGCTTGCGACGGTGCCCAGTGAGAAAAAACCGAACTTAATGCGCCCGACAATAAAGCCTATTCCGACAGACATAAATACGGCAGTTTCGGGATATTTGGTCAATACCCCGACGAACCAGTCGATTATGCTCATGAGAATAATGTTTAATAGTTGTTGTAAATATCAATCCAATTATCAAATGCATCATTGACGCTTCGACTCATTCCGGTAGAAAGATCGGAACGAAGTTCATTCTGCTCGAAATCAAATAACCAGGGGATGAAACCAGGATCATGCTTCGACAAATGAATCGCATAATCTTTTCTTGTCATATCACCTTTATTCTCATCGCTATCATAACGAGCGACCATTTCTTGAGTTTTGTCTTCAGGAACTAAGAGTTTCATAATACTAAAATTTATAAGTTCTTTGCGTTTACAACAAACCTCAGGTACAAAAAGTTGAAAGAAAGAAAAATAACTTTTTAATCGTTATCTCAAATCAATTTGCTTTTTGGGCATGGTATAGATCTGTATTAATGCGATAAATATCTGATAATGATATGTAGTAAAACAAAAAAGTCATTTCCGATTTATAATTCTGAAATGACTTTTTTATGAAAGAACGGAACGGAAATTCCAATCTTATATTTTATAATATGGAGGTTAGATCAATGATAAAACTTGGATGATTACGATAAGCATCACCAGTGCGATCGGATAAACGGTCGCGTACGCCACTGTCGGCAGGTTTGTCTTAGTCATCGAGTCACATGCTGCCAATCCAGGCGTAGAAGTCATACCCCCGGTCAGTGCACCTAACAGATAAAGTATGTTCATACGGAAAAGGAAGTGTCCCGCAAGTGTCGCTACGATCATCGGAAGCAACGTAATCGCGCCACCGACAAGGAAAAGCGTGATACCGTGTTGCTGGAAGGTAGAAACGATATGCTGTCCTGCTGAAGTACCTACACCGGCAAGAAACAGGATCAATCCCAATTGGCGGAGCAATGTATTGGAGTTGCCGGACATCGTCCACATGATAGGCCCTGTTTTTCCGATACCACTTAGAATGATCGCGACAAGAAGAATACCTCCGGTCAGGCCGGGAGAGAAATTCAAATTCGGACCAAGAGCGATATTGATTTTTCCGAATAAAACACC
>CAMTOW010000187.1 GCA_947074245.1 uncultured Bacteroidales bacterium
CCATTTAAAATTATTGATTATAAACTAGTGATCTCCAACAAGCCTAATCATATGTTAAAATCACAAAGTCGATTAAACCTTATCTCAAAGACGCAGTCTATGTAATTGAAAGCTTTAATAAGCCGACAGGCCATCGGCTCATTTATTAAATCAACTTATCATCCTTAGAAATTATGAAACTAAAATTTATCGCAGCAGCATTGTGTATGACATTCGGACTTAGTCTATTCGCACAAAACAATGTAACTCCAACCAAAAAAGATAACTCTCCGAAATGCAATATCGAACAGCTTACTAAAGATCTGAATCTTTCGGACAAACAAGCTAAGGAATTGAATGCACTTCAGGAAGAAAGACGTAGCAAACGTGACGCTATGCGTCAACAGCGAAGTGAAGAAAAAGACAAACGCCAAGCAGAAGCGGACACCAGACGCGCTGAGGCAGAAAAAGACAAAGCCGCTTATCAAGAAAAAGTAAAAAGCATATTGACTCCTGAACAATACACAAAATATCAGGAATTGCAGAAACAAAACCGCAGAGACGGGAAAAAAGGGAAAGACGGAAAATTCCATAAAGACTGCCGCCAATGTGACAAAAAAAGCTGTAAAGGTGAAAATCGCACAAAAGTAGATTCTCAAGAAAAAAGCAAATAATTCTACCTTATTAAGATTGATGGAATAGCGAGGTATTTCGATTAAAACCGGAATCCCTCGCTGCTTTATAACACGACCTTCATAAAAAAGAAGCGCCATAAATAAAAAAAGAAAACGTCTTTCTTGAATCTCTTCATTTTCATCAGGCAGGAAATTGAAAAACGTCAGGCAGAAAAAAACAAAAACACAGGCAGGAAATCAAAAAAAGTCAGGCAGAAAAAAACGCATCTGATAAACAGCCGTTTACAAAACAACATCCAGGCAGCCATTTCATTCTTCAATCCGGAAGGGCGTCAGCAAAACTTCAGATCAAACCGAATCGATCTATACCATAATTCGCCCAAAGAGCATCCATTCAATGACAACTATCATGAAAAACGCCATGAAAGACTCTTGAATCCGACATATTTAATTTGCAAATCAACAAACAGACGCCTCCGTTTTGTATATTTGCCCTATAAATTCATACATTCATCTATTCATTGGCAGATATGAATCAATCTTTTGATTTAAGCATAATTCAATGGGGCTTCTTAGGCCTTACCCTTTTAACAGCAGTTATCCAACTAACCTACTACCTCTATTATTATCTCCAACCATTACGTAGAATCAGAGAAGAAAAAGAGGGAAAAGTACATCATATACACTCCTCTCCCGGCGTATCGGTAGTAATTTATGCCAACAATGACTCGGAGCAGTTGGAGAAAAACCTGGGTGCTATTTTGGATCAGGATTATCCGGAATTTGAAGTCATCGTCGTAAATGACGGTTCGACTGATGAAACGGATGAGATACTTTCGCGCTTTGAAGTCAAATATCATAATTTATACCATACGTTCTTAACCGATGAAGCCCGGAATTTGAGCAGACGAAAGCTCTCGCTTACATTGGGGATCAAGGCGGCACGATATGACATCCTCTTATTTACAAACGCCAACTGTCGACCATCCAGCAATCAATGGATCCGATCGATGGCTCGAAATTTTTCGGAAAATACTTCGATTGTATTAGGAGCGACCCATTTCGACAGAAAAAAAGGATTCGGAGAATCTTTCATCGCTTTTGATTTGTTATGTAAGAACATACGGATGTTTGGTTATACCCTTGCCTCGAAACCTTATACGGGAGAAGGGACAAACCTAGGATATCGAAAATCATTGTTTTTCAAGAACAAAGGTTACGCAAAGTTTATGAATCTCCATCCGGGAGACGCCGATCTGTTCGTAAACCAAGTAGCTACACGCGGCAATACGAAAGTAGAACTTGCACCTGAAGCTATGATGACAGCAGATTTTGATGACAATCGAAAAGGATGGTTGCAGTTGAAGCGCGAATCGGCTTTTACAGCCCGATTCATCCGCATCGGAGCCAAGAGACTATTCGGGTTCGAATCATTGAGTCGCTATCTTTTCTGGGGAGCAGCAATCACCACGATTTGTCTATGGCCATGGGGAGTCTTGCCCGGTGCGATCGCGATCGGATTATTGAGTTTACGAATGATCCTTACTACTTTATTTTGGTTTAAAGCGGGTAAGGCATTCCAAACCAGACGATTCTTCCTGCTGGTTCCTTTCTTTGAAATCCTACAACCCGTATCAGACTTCATCATCAAAACGGATACCCGGATCAAAAGTAAGCAGTATTATACATGGCATTTATAAAATTCGAAGACATAATTCAGAAATTACACGAGCGGTTTAACAAACCGCTCCCAGGCGATTACGCACACAAACTTCTGGAACCCTCTTACCGAAATCAATTGCCGGCCACACCCGGACCGGATTGCCGCGAAAGCGCGGTCTTGATCCTACTCTATCCGACAGAACACTCGCAGATTCTTTTTCCACTCACGCTTCGCCAACAACATCTGGGCATCCATAGCAATCAGATCAGTCTTCCCGGCGGAAAAAAAGAACAGCGCGACCCGAATTTACTTCAAACCGCATTAAGAGAAGCTTACGAAGAGATCGGCGTGAATCCCGATCAGATAAAAATAATCGGAAAAATGACTCCGCTTTTTATCCCTCCCAGCAAATTCATGGTGCATCCTTATATCGGATATCTGCCCCGGAAACCCCATTTAAAGCATCAACAGAGTGAAGTAGCGGAGATCTATGAAGCAGACCCGTTCCGTTTGTTGCGCGACGATAACATCATCTGCACAGCCCATCTTTTTAAAGACAAAGAATATGAGGTGAAGGTATATAAAATAGCCGATCGATCCGTATGGGGAGCGACCGGCATGATTTTGTCTGAATTAAAAATGCTTTTAAATATAAGTTGAAATCACTCGAAGCGGATGGATCGCGCCGGGTGAATCTGTGAGATCACATAAGACGGACCAATCAGAACCAAAAAGGAGATCAATATAGTCGCTAAATTAAGCAGAACTACATAAAAGAAATTGAGTTCGATCGGAACAGAAGCGATGTAGTACGTTTCGGGGTCGAGCTTGACGATGTGGAAGTATTTCTGAAGAAAACAGAGTCCGATTCCGATGACATTGCCCCAAATAAGACCTTTGCCAACCAGGAAAAGCGATATATAAAGAAAGACCTTACGAATACCGACATTCCCATAACCGAGAGCTTTTAATACTCCAATCATATTGGTACGCTCGAGAATGATGATCAGCAAACCTGAAATCATCGTAAAAGCAGCAACCAAGGACATTAGTATCAGAATCACCCATACGTTCATATCAAGAAGATCCAACCAAGAGAAGATCTGAGGATTAAGCTGCTTAATCGATTGAGTATAATAGGACGCACCGTATTTATCTTTTCCCTGAAGGAGTTTGAAATAAAGATTATCCGATATTTCATCAACATTGTCATAATCATCCACCAATACCTCCATCCCACTCACCTGATCGGGTTGCCAACCATTGAGACGCTGGACATGGCGTATGTCACCTATCAAGAATAGTTTATCGTAGTCGGTAAAATTGGTCTGATATAATCCCGTAATGCGGAATTTACGAGCGCGGATATTATCCTGCACAAAATAGGTGAGAAAAGAATCACCAACCTTCAGGTCCATCTTATCGGCAATGAATTTGGATATAACGATATCATTGGACGTAGCCGAATCTGACAAAGCAGGAATCTCGCCTTCGACCATATTCTGCTGAAAGAACGACCAGTCGTATTCTGAACCAACCCCTTTCAGGACAACGGCCATAAATGCTGAATCGGTCTTCAAGACGCCGGGTTTGGTTGCGAAACGCTCTATCCGGGTAACACCTTGTTCGGAATTCAAAACATCAAACAACGAATCGGATACCGCAATGGGTTGCGTCTCGAACGTCGTATTGCTATCAAAGTTTGAGATTTGAATGTGAGACCCAAAACCGATCACCTTGGCTCGCACTTCTTTTTTGAATCCGATTACGATCGCAACCGAAAGAATCATCACAGCCAGCCCGATTGAGATTCCGGCAATGGCAATACGAATAGCGGGCGGAGAAACTTTCTGCTTCTCGCCATCCTTACTGAAATGAATCCGCTTGGCTATGAATAATTCTAAACTCATAATGTACGACCGGGATATGCTTCGAGAGCTTTTTCTAATACTTCTAACGCTTCTTTAAGATCTTCCTTTTTCAATACATAGGCGATACGAACCTCGTTGCGCCCAAGAGCAGGGTTGGTATAGAAACCTGACGCAGGAGCCATCATGACGGTTTTGCCCTCATATTGAAAATGCTCCAGACACCATGCACAGAAATCGTCAGCATTCTCAACGGGCAGACGCGCCACCGTATAGAAAGCACCCATCGGAATCGGAGAATAGCACCCCGGAATACGATTGAGCCCATCGATCAGGTATTTGCGACGCTCCACATACTCATTGTACGTATCCAACATATATTCGTCGGAAGCATCCAAAGACGCCTCGGCCAAGAGCTGCCCAATAAGCGGCGGACTCAGACGAGCCTGACAGAACTTCATCACACTTTGGCGAACGTCTTTATTTTTAGTTACGAGAGATCCGATACGAATCCCACATTCGCTATAACGCTTGGATACAGAATCGATCAGAATCACATTCTCTTCGATTCCATCGAGATGGAACGCAGATATATAAGGAGCACCCGTATAACAGAACTCCCGATAAACCTCATCAGAGAATAAAAACAAATTGTATTTTTTCACCAAATCACGGATCTGATTCATCTCCTTACGCGTATAGAGATACCCTGTCGGGTTGTTGGGGTTACAGATCAGAATCCCTTTGGTACGCTCAGTAATAAGCGCTTCGAATTTTTCGACAGAAGGAAGGGCAAACCCCTCTTCGATCGTCGAAGGAATCGTCTTGATCACCGCTCCCGCAGATATGGCAAAGGCCATATAATTGGCATAGGCCGGTTCGGGGACAATAATTTCATCACCGGGATCAAGACACGCCATAAAAGAAAACAGAACTGCTTCGGAACCACCTGTCGTCACAATGATATCCTCTACGGCGACATCAATATTAAACTTAGCATAATACCCGACCAATTTTTGACGATAACTCAAAATCCCTTCGCTGGGGCTATATTCAAGAACCGTACGATCGATATTTTTCAATTTATCCAAAGCGACCTGCGGTGTAGGTAAATCGGG
>CAMTOW010000188.1 GCA_947074245.1 uncultured Bacteroidales bacterium
GCCGCACGCGTTACACAGATCATCAATCTCATCCTGAACATCCTGCGGAATATCCTTAACCGACGAAACCAATGGATAACGTTGCCGCAAAGCCTCCAACAAAGCCTCTTCGAAGCGGAAGTCATTATTGCCGATAATCGATTTTTCGGGAGTGAAACCGATTTGCAACGGCCGTTTTACCGGAAGCTCGGCTTCCGCTTCGATCCGTACGGGAATCTCTTCCAGCAAACGCGACTGCTTAATCGGCTCGCGGAAATAAATCACACGGAAACCTGCGTTATCCGTAGGATCTTTCAGATTCAACCCAAATAAAGAATCCGTACCGATATAAAACTGTAGGATACCCTCTTTCGGAAACCCTTCAAGCGGGGGCATCTGCGAAAAATTGATCTGTGCCAGAAATGCCAGCGGACTCTCCTTTCTGCCACTGCGCAAATCCATCGGATAGGTAAATTTCTCCGGCAGATAAGGCATCCCTCCTATCTTACTGTCCAAGGCCGAAGTCACCCCGTCGTGAGGCGATATCGTTATCGAATCCATATCAGCGATCTGAAATTGCGAGATATTGGTTCGAAATGAGTATTTATCTTCGAAATCGCCTTGTATATCCCTGATAATCCGTTTAATAATATTCATAGAAAAAGCTCTTATTATTTTATATAACGTTTTTAAATGAAGGAGCGAACTATAAATCTTCATTATAATCGTATCTTCGCAACCAAATATAACGATTCGTATCTCTTTATTCACATGTTTTCATTAATCCTTACCTTAATAGCCGGCGTATTTTTAGGCCGCATTTTCGCAAACAATAAATTGATCCGTCACATTCCGAAACTCATCTTCCCGATCGTCCTGGTGCTTTTATTCATCATGGGAATCGCCATCGGATCCAACCCCGACATTATCAACAATCTGGATACACTGGGGCTCGAAGCTCTCATTATCACATCGGGCGCACTTCTAGGAACGATGGGAGGCGCTTATGCCCTGGGGAAATATCTTTTCGGCAGAAAGGAGGCAAAAGCATGAAAGGTACGATTCTGATTCTACTGTTTCTGCTCGGTGGCGTATGGGTAGGCAAAACCGGATTCCCGGAATTTCTGATTACCAACGATTATAGCACTACGGTCTTATTCTGTCTTTTATTCGCCGTCGGAATCTGTATCGGATCAGACAAAGAATTGCTGGAAAAATTAAAAACGCAAAAACCGATCCTTCTGCTCGTTCCGCTGATTACGATTCTGGGATCGTTGTTGGGTGCGGCTGTCATTTCTTTCAGCATACCCGATCGATCGCTGAGCGATTGTCTGGCGGTAGCGTCCGGTTTCGGATATTATTCATTGTCGAGCATTCTGATTACGGAGTATAAAAGTGCCGACCTGGGCGTAGTCGCGTTATTATCCAACATCATCCGCGAACTCTCGGTATTGATTTTCGCGCCATTGATGGTGCGTTATGCCGGCAAACTTTCGCCGATCTGCTGTGCCGGAGCCACATCGATGGACAGCACGCTACCCGTTATTACCCGTGTATCGGGCAATGAATTCGTATTCATCGCGATCTTACACGGCATTCTGGTTGACTTAAGCGTCCCGTTTCTGGTTACGTTTTTCTGCAGCATCTGATTCGGAGCATATTAAAAATGATTCGAGCGGTTGGGAATAAAATATTCCTGCCTGAACATTTCGGGAAGATCGCTTGAAAACCATTCGTTCAAACACGTTTAAACGATCTGTCACACGCCGGGTAACGTTGGTTTACACGTCTGTTAATGACCGTTTTCTGACGATAAAATGAGTTTTCCTGACGCAGCCGTTTCAAAAAATGTAGCAAGAAATAAAACTTTAGATGTCATCAAAAATCGAATCTGATTTTCAGAAAACCATCGTTGCCCAAAGAAAAAGATAGATCGACGGATACTCTCTATCTGTATCGATTAGAAAACCGTTATAGACATTGGCTTGCGAACCGATCTTTCAACCGAGATTCATTTGACAAACCGGATTTTAAATAAGAAAAGCGCCCTTCTTCAGTTGTGAAGAAGGGCGCTTTTTTTGTATGGAATCAGAGCTGATTTTTTTCAATCGAACCCGGTCAAGCGATCCTGTTAAACCCGTTAATGATTAAGCGATTTAGCAAGAAACGCCGAGCGGCGTCTGCTCCGATATTCGGATATAGCCAGTCAGTTAGCCGAATGGAAATAAAGATTCGTTTCATCTTTGATTTGTTTGCCGTCCGGGCCAAGTACGTTCATGCGCAACACACCGCCGTTTGAGTCGAAGTAAAGCACACGAAGCTTATGCAGCCCTTTTGCCAAAACTTTCTGTCCGGCGATTTCTACCGGAGAATGCGGTCCGTCGTTTTCAACCACAAGATCTTCGTCGATATAGAGCAAGCTTCCGTCGTCCGATAAAACGGAGAACGTGTAGATGCCATCTTCCGGCGCATTGAAATATCCGTTGATTACCAAACCGATATTACCTTTCACACCATTCGGAATAGCTACTTTTTCGACCGGATAGGTTCCGTTAAGCGGCGCGTTCTCAATTTCCGTACATTTCAATCCGCGATATTCATGCCAGTTGGCCAATAATCCCGGTGCAACTTCCGCCACTTCTACGGCAGGAGCCATATCGCTTTTAATGAACGAAGTGCGATAGATATCGCCGCGTTTGCCGTTAGCACCAAAGGCACGGAATACGAATTCGGTGGTCTCGTTGATTCGAAGCGGCTCGGTATATGGTTTTGAGTTCTGATCCGGAATAGAACCGTCGGTCGTATAATAGATTTTCGCGCTCGGGTCTACACAAGTGATGTCTACGATACCTTCGCCTGTAAAGGTGTTACGCTCATAAAAACCTTTCAGATCCGGAATACGATAGTTGATCTTCATCACGTTCAGACGCGGAAATTGTCCGATCACTTTCTCTAGGAATGTATCCTCATTTTTCGTAGCCGGATCAATCCAAGCGATCTCCGACAACGCCAACAGACGTGGCGTAAGCATAAACTGCATACGCTCGCGTGACGGAATCCCTTCACACCAAATGTTGCCCTGTACTCCCATGATCAAGTCTTTTTGCTCCGGAGTATGAACGGTCGCAGTCGGTTCGAAATCATAAACATTCAGAAGCGAACGTTTGTCTTGATGCGCGTCGAAGTAAAGCCATGCGTTTGGAGTAGCGATCGTTTTATTGCCTTGAGCGGTCGCTTCCGGAATCGAATTAGGCGCCCAACTTCTCCACCACATTACCGTTGCGGTTTCAGACAATCCGCCTTCGATAATCTCATCCCAGCCGATCATTTTCTTGCCGTTTTCATTGAAGAAGCGCTCCATATATTTTACGAACCAAGCCTGCAATTCGTCTTCCGACTTCAGCTTTTCGGCTTTGATTCGTTTCTGGCAATCGGAACATTTCTTCCAATTGGTTTTCTCAACCTCGTCCGCTCCCAAATGAACATATTCGTAAGGGAACAAATCGAAGATTTCAGAATAGATGTTCTTACAGAACGTAAGAGCGGACTCTTTACCCGGACAAACCGGAGAAGAGAACATCGCGCCCCATCCCGGTTGGTCGGAACAAGAAATACCTTTATAGGATGTGATCGCAGCCAGGAAGTGACCCGGCATATCGATTTCCGGAATCACGTCGATACCTCGTATCTGAGCGTAACGAACGATATCGCGAATCTCGTCTTGTGTATAGAAACCTCCGTATAACGTATCGCCTTTTTGATCGATTCGAAGATGTTCGTTCGGAATTTTGAAGTCAGGGTTCATTTCGCTCACTTCGCGTTCTTTACATTCGAAATCGTGGTTATTGAATGTACGCCAAGCTCCTTTTTCAGTCAACAAGGGATATTGCTTGATCTCGATACGCCACCCCTGGTCATCGGTCAGATGCCAATGGAATTTGTTTAGTTTATAAAGAGCCATCAGATCCAGCAATTCTTTGATCTCTTCCGGAGTATAGAAATGGCGGGAAACATCGAGCATCAGTCCACGCCACTCGAAACGGGGCGCATCTTTAATCTCAACGGTAGGAATGGTCCACTTCATACCAGACAATACCTCAGTCGACTCGATTTCTGCCGGAAGCAATTGGCGAAGAGTCTGGATAGCCGTGATCATTGCCGGATACGAACCCGACTTCAATTCTGCTTTTTGAGCGGTTACGATCAGTTCATATTCATTCGGGCGCATGGTCAGCGTATCTACATACAGATAGATATCGCCCGTTTGAGCTTCACGAACGGAAAATCCATATCCCGTAGAGCGGTTCAGAAACGAAGACAGATAATCGGCCGCCTGGATCAATGACGGATCGTTTACTCCGATCGTCATCCCATCCTTCAACGAGAATGAGCCGGATGAATAGGCGACATGGGCCGGTTGCGGAATCAATGAGATTTCCGTAGGTGCCTGATGAGAAGATGTGCAGCTTTGAAACAAAGCCACTACACCCAAAGCACAATAAGTGAATAAGCGTGTGTAAAATTTCACAATAAGGGGATTTAAAAATTGATTATTGAGAATAAGCATTCATGTAACTACAAATGTAACCGATTTCCGCGTGTCCTTAATAAAGGAAACCGGATAAGCCTATTTCTTAAAGTTTTTTATATTCAGGTAAATATTCTGTTTTTCGCTGAATATATTTTCATTTCAAATCCTGTCATTTGTTTTAACGTTTTTACTTTCTTATACCATAGTTTCAAAAACATTCCAAATAAATGAATTTTATTTATTTTAATCATCGTTAATCAAGCACCCTATTAACTAAATAAACCATTCATATTATTTAAGCAGATTGAAACGGAAGATAACATACACACACAAACACCTAACAAACAACAGATTAAGCACACACATTCATTTGTAACAGAATTACACGTAGCTATTTTAGCACGATTAACACGCCATTTTAAGACAAAAAGCAATTTCAGCAAATGTTTTACAAAAGTTATTATTTAAAACAACTATAGATAGCATTACGTTTGAAGAGAAGTTTTAATGCTAACTGTCGCATGCCATGAATAAGATATACCTCAGAACATTATCAGTTCTTTGTCTGATGTTGATGTTTGTATCCTGCGCGGCAGGAAGAGTTTCGTCGAAGAATGACAAATTAACAGCAGATATTTCATACAGCACGAATATTCCTTACTTTACTCGCAACGGCGATTCAGACGCTGAAAGCGCGAGGCCATGTCCGGAACTGAAGCAGATCAATGCGGAAAACTT
>CAMTOW010000189.1 GCA_947074245.1 uncultured Bacteroidales bacterium
GAGAGTCTATGATAGAGAGAATAATCATTCTGGAAAATGTCGATCCCGTAGTTTTCTACGGAGTCAATAACAGCAACATCCAGTTGCTGAAGACGCTTTATCCCAAATTGCGTTTTGTCGCTCGTGGTCATCTGTTGAAGGTGATCGGCGATGAGAAAGAGACCGCCGAATTCGAGCAGATCATCCGAAAGCTGGAGCAATATTGCGAAGAATTCAATATTATGAACGAAGAGGTAATTGTTGACTTCGTAAAAGGGCAGCAGCCTGTGGAGAAGAAACAAGACAACTTGATCATTCATGGTGTCAACGGCAAACCCATTACTTCGCGTACCCCCAATCAAAAGAAACTCGTCGATGCGTTCCAGAAAAACGATCTGGTGTTTGCGCTCGGGCCTGCCGGTTCGGGAAAGACATACGTCGCCATCGCTCTGGCTGTAAAAGCATTGAAGAATAAAGAGGTCCGAAAGATCATATTGAGCCGTCCTGCGGTTGAGGCGGGCGAGAAGCTCGGCTTTCTTCCGGGCGAGATGAAAGACAAGCTCGATCCGTATTTGCAGCCTCTTTACGATGCGCTTCAAGATATGATCCCCGCGGCCAAGCTGAAAGAGCTGATGGAAAGCAATGTGATTCAGATCGCTCCGTTGGCCTATATGCGCGGCCGTACCCTAAGCGACGCGGTGATTATTCTCGACGAAGCCCAAAATACGACGACCCATCAGATTAAGATGTTCCTGACTCGTCTCGGTTTGGGCGGAAAGATGATCATCACGGGAGATATGACCCAGATCGACTTGCCTCATTCGGTGACATCGGGGCTCGTGCAGGCTCGCAAGATCCTAAACGGAGTGCCTGGCATCGCTACCGTAGAGTTCGATAAGAAAGACATCGTCCGCCATAAGCTCGTGCAGCGTATCGTTGAGGCGTATGATCTCTATGATGAGCAGGTACGAAAAGCTCGGCAAGCTCTCAAAAATGAGAACGAACATAACCATCCGACACAGAATCCACCGATTCCGGAATGATACATTTTCGTATCATCCGGTCCTACGGTGTATTCTGTGTCTTTTTTATGATATGAGATTCTATTTTCATCAAGAAACCAATATTTCAGAATTTTTAAAATGAAGAATGCTTTAACAAGAACTGACTTTAACTTTCCGGGTCAGAAAGGTGTATATCACGGTAAGGTACGTGATGTTTACAACATTAATGATGAGTTGCTGGTCATGGTCGCTTCAGACCGTATCTCGGCTTTCGATGTGATTTTGCCCGAAGGTATTCCTTATAAAGGACAGGTGTTGAATCAGATCGCATCGAGCTTCCTCGACGCTACGTCTGATATCGTTCCGAACTGGAAAATCGCTACTCCCGATCCGATGGTGACGCTGGGTGTGAAATGTGAGCCGTTCAAAGTGGAAATGGTGATTCGTGGCTATCTTACAGGTCATGCCTGGAGAGAATACAAAGCCGGAAAACGTATGATCTGTGGTGTTCCGATGCCCGACGGTATGGTTGAGAATCAGAAATTCGAAACTCCGAT
The DNA here is from genome assembly GCA_947074245.1 of uncultured Bacteroidales bacterium. GTDB lineage: Bacteria > Bacteroidota > Bacteroidia > Bacteroidales > JAUNSR01 > JAUNSR01. Next base: position 1,541 of record CAMTOW010000189.1, read on the forward strand.
CATTACGCCTACAACCAAGGCTGATACGGGTCATGATGAAGATATTTCAAAAGAAGAGATCATCGCTCAAGGTATCGTAAACAAAGAGGATTACGAACAGCTTGAAAAATATACGCACGCTCTTTATCAGAGAGGTTGCGAGATGGCGGCTCAGAAAGGTCTAATCCTGGTCGATACGAAATATGAATTCGGAAAAGCAAACGGCGAGATCATCCTGATGGACGAGATTCATACGCCCGATTCTTCCCGTTATTTCTATGCCGAAGGATATGCGGATCGCTTAGCGAAAGGCGAACAGCAGAAACAGTTGTCGAAAGAGTTCGTACGCCAATGGTTGATCGAAAACGGCTTCCAGGGTCAGGAAGGACAGCAGGTTCCTTTCATGTCCGAAGAGTATTGCACCAGTGTTTCCGATCGTTATATCGAGCTTTATGAGCATATTCTAGGCGAAAAATTCGTAAAAGCCGATATTAATGATGTAGCTTCGCGTATTGAAAAGAACGTGACAGACTTCATTAATAGTTATAAGAAATAATGTCGGTAAAATACAAAGCTGAAAAAGTAACTCCTTATCAGGGCGACGAATCGAAAACGGTTCAGGTAGAACGGATGTTCGATTCGATCGCTACAACCTACGATACGCTCAATATCACCCTTTCTATGGGGATCGACCGGATCTGGCGCCGTAAGGCTCTTGATACGCTTCGTCCTTACGCTCCAATGCGTATGCTCGATGTGGCTACCGGTACGGGCGATCTGGCGATCCTTTCGGCTCGTCGTCTTCAACCGCAGCAGATCGTGGGGATTGATCTTTCGGAAGGGATGTTGGCTGTCGGTCGCGAAAAGGTGAAAGCCGAGAATCTCGAATCGGTTATCACGTTGGAATGTCAGGATTGTTTGAATCTCAACTTTCCCGACGATACGTTCGATGCCATCACGGTTGCCTTCGGTGTACGCAATTTCGAGAACCTCGAAAAAGGTTATGCCGAAATGTATCGTGTGCTCAAGCCGGGAGGCGTATTGCTCGTTCTGGAATTATCCACACCCGAGCGTTTCCCGATGAAGCAGCTTTATCAGTTCTATTCCGCATCGGTGATACCGACCGTCGGAAAGCTGATTTCAAAAGACGCTTCGGCATACGATTATCTCAACAAATCGGTCAAGGTGGTTCCGCAAGGGGAGGAGATGGCTTCCATCTTCCGCAACACCGGTTTCCGCGACGTACGCTTCGAGCGCTATACGTTCGGAATATGCAGTTGCTACCGGGGAGTGAAATGATTTTCGGGGATGTATCATCCGAATTACCCATAAAACAAAAGCGACCTCATCTCAGATGGGGTCGCTTTCGTTTTTGGGATTCGTTCCGACTTCCGACGCGTTGTTGCGCCCGAACCGAACCGATATAAAAAGAGAGGAGCCGGAAGTGAAAACTTTCGGCTCTTCTCAGATTGTGTTTTAGAATAAGGAGATTTATTATTTAGCTTCCCAGCCCAATGCGCTTGCGCCCAATACAGCCGCGTCACTTTCTTTAAGTTCAGAGAAAATAACTTTAATCTTACCTTTCCAGATGTTCAGGATGTTACGTTCCATCGCGTCAACAATCGGATCCATAATCATATCACCTGCACGAGATAGACCACCGAATAGGATGATCGCTTCAGGAGCAGAGAATGCAACGAAGTCAGCGAAAGCTTCACCCAGGATCGTTCCTGTATACTGGAAGATCTCCTGTGCAAGAGCGTCACCCGCTACTGCAGCTTCGTAAACGTCTTTTGATGTGATCTCGTTGTTCGGGATCTGACGCAACAAGCTTGCTTCTTTACGGATCTCAAGGAATTCACGAGCCGTACGTGCTACTCCGGTTGCAGAAGCATACGCTTCAAGACATCCGTTACGACCGCAACCGCATGCGCGACCGTTTGGTTTACGTACGATAACATGACCCAATTCACCTGCAAAACCATCATGACCGTAAACAAGCTGTCCGTTGATCACGATACCGCTACCTACACCTGTTCCAAGTGTGATCATGATGAAATCTTTCATGCCGCGAGCAGCTCCGTAAGTCATCTCACCGATTGCAGCAGCGTTCGCATCATTTGTTAGGTTTACCGTGATACCGAATTTTTTAGTCAGCATCTCAGCCAATGGAATTACGCCTTTCCAAGGTAGGTTCGGAGCGAATTCGATGTTGCCTGTATAGTAGTTACCGTTTGGTGCACCTACACCGATACCTTTGATTTTATCTGCACCGCCAACTTCCTCGATAAGTTTAGAAAGTTCCTTGTGCAAATCTTCAACGTAATCGTTCACATCAAGATATTTCTGTGTTTTGATCGAGCTGCTTGAAATTACCGAACCTCTCGCATCAACGATTCCGAATACTGTGTTTGTGCCGCCAATGTCAATACCGACTGCATACGGCTTGTTTGTGGTTATCATATGGTTTAAAGGGTTTTTGTTCACTTGCGGCAAAGATAATTTATTAATCGGTTATACGGTATCATATTTTAGAAAAAAGAGAGATTAAATGCATTACAACCAGTTGAATTTTATGTTTTCAATCTTAAAAAAGGTTAAATTGTTCGTTTTTGGAAGTAAATTGAACCATTAGTCCAAAAGCTTTATAATCAATGTCTAATAAAAAAAGGAGAGAAAAATCGAATGATTTTTTTTCTCTCCTTAACAAATCCGGTTCTGCAAACGTTACCGTAAGCGTATTTCGTCACCTTCCATCGGTACGTATTCGGGTGTTTTTTTATTCATCGAATATAAGTTTTTGATCTTGATGCCATACATCTGCGAGATTTCATGCATCGACTCCTCGGCCGCTACGCGGTGAAAACGAGGCATATCCCGGTTGGCTCGGCTCTTTTTGCGTTCGAGATAAACGATGTTGCCCCGCAGAAGCGGAAAGCCTTTAGGCACTTCGTTGAAACTGCGCAGGCTGCGGGCGCTGAGATCAAATTCTTTGGCAATCTCTTCGTACGAATCTTCGTCACGCGCCACAACGTAGATCAGACCCAGCTTGTTTTTAAAGACAGAGTGTGTGGCGTAATTCGAGGGCAGAGTCTCTGTTTTCTTATCGGATTTCGGACGCACGAACTTCTTGTCATATTGGTGCAGTTCGTAATCTTCAATGATTTTAATCAGTTTGGTGGCATACGATCGGTCGGTCGCATAGCCGCATTTCTGTAAACCGCGTGCCCATCCTTTATAATCCTTGATATTGAGGTTGAAGAGTCTCTGATAATGGTCGCGTTCGGTCAGAAATTTCGAATGGTCTTCATACGATTGGCGCGCATTGTTGTATTTGCGGAAGCACTCATTGCGTCGGTCGTCATTGTGATAGATTTTGCGACCGTTCCATCCGTGGCATTTGATCCCGAAATGGTTGTTGGCCTCCCGTGCCAGTCGTCCTTTGCCGGCTCCGGATTCCAGCAGACCCTGAGCCAGCGTGATACTGGCCGGAATCTTGTATTTATGTTGATTCTCTATCGCGACGGACTTGTATTGATCGATATAGCGTACATAGTCCTGGTTTTTGTTTTGAGCCGAAGCTGTCAGACAAAAACAGAGCGAAAAAAGAAAAAAGACAACGGATTTGAAAAAGTTCATAAGAGTGATACGGTGTTTTCTGATATTTATCGTGTGTTTAAAGTGGCTTAAAAAACAAAATGTTACGAATTGAGTCGTGAAAGCT
>CAMTOW010000190.1 GCA_947074245.1 uncultured Bacteroidales bacterium
AGATAACGGTCACTAATCCGATTTTGAATTCCTGTGAAACTAATTTCTTCATTACGAAAAATATTTTATACGTGATCGTATCTAAATAACAATACATCACATTTTTAGTGCAAAGTAACTTATTTTTCTTTAATCTTTTTCCTTTTGCATTTAAATTTGCTACAATTGCATGGATTATCTCCTTGATGATAATCATTTATACGACCTTTTTGTCTTTCCGATATATCAATCTGTCTAAATACGATCAATGTCTGTACCATGAGAAAAATCAGCCTGATAGGAGGGTTGCTCCTAGTTGTTATCTCCCTTTCGTATGCGCAAACCCCTTATAAGATATCGCTCGATGGGGTTTGGTCTCTTTCTCTTTCTTCTTCCGATTCGATGCCCGTTTGTGTTTCTTCCGACATCGCTTTTGAAGATCATATTGTATTGCCGGCCTCTTTAGACGAGGCTTCCAAAGGAACGCCACGCATACCTTCTGATTTCACCGGCCGTTTGGCTCGGAATTTTTCCTTTGCCGGAAAAGCATATTACCGTCGGCAGGTTGAGATTCCCGAATCATGGCGCGATTATCCGATTGAGTTTAAAATTGAGCGAACGCGAGTCAGTCGGGTTTGGGTCGATGGTGTTTACATCGGTTCCGATTCGGTTATATCAGCGTCTCAGCGCTATGATCTGTCTTCTTGTCTTTCTCCCGGACTTCATGACCTGATTGTGATGGTTGACAATGGAGTCTCCTGCGGACTGCCTCAGGCTGTCGCGTCATCTCATATGTGGAGTGATGATACCCAAACCAACTGGAATGGGATGTTGGGCGAGATCTCCTTGACCTGCCGTCCCCGGTTGTATGTCGAGTCGTTCCGTGCCGAACCCGATTGGCTTGCTAAAACAATCTCTTATCGTTTTGTTGTAGTCAATCGCTCCGACGATCCGCTATCGGCCGAACTGACGTTTCAGTTGAATCCCCATATTTCCGAATATGCCGATCCGTCTCGTCAGACTCATGTATTCTGCTCTCCGGTCGGTCGTTCAGAATGTGTTTTCGAATACCCGATGTCGGATAGTATGATTCGTTGGAGTGAGTTCTCACCGCAGATGTATCAGCTTCAGGCTACGCTTTCTACCAATGATTTTCGTTCCGATTCGCACTCTTTCGATTTTGCCATTCGGAAGTTTTCATGCGAAGGGAAACATTTTACGATAAATGGCCAACCCACGTTCTTGCGCGGCAAACACGATGCGTGTGTTTTTCCGCTGACTGGTTATGCGCCGATGGATACGGCTTCTTGGTCGCGCTTTTTCGGAATTCTTCGCGATTATGGCTTCAATCATTTGCGATGTCACTCTTGGTGTCCTCCGCAGGCGGCTTTCGATGTGGCCAACCGTACCGGGTTTTACATTCAGGCCGAATTGCCCATGTGGGGCGAAGTGGGCGACTCGCTCAATCACCCCAACAATCAGTTTATGCTCCGCGAGGGAATGGCAATCCTGAAAGATTTCGCCCATAATCCGTCTTTTGTCATGTTCTCTTCCGGAAATGAATTATGGGGAAGCTTGGATGGCATGCGTTGTCTGACCGATTCGTTACGACATTTCGATTCTCGTCCGCTATTTGCTTTGGGCTCTAACTTCTTTTTGGGATGGATGGGCGAACAAAGTGGCGAGGATTTCAGCGTCGTGTGCCGTGTCGGTGGAGAAAACGACGATCGGTTTGAATCTCATGTTCGGGCTTCTTTTTCGTTTGCCGATGCCATAGATGGCGGTCTTCTCAATGCTTCGGTTCCCGGTACTCGTATTGATTTTTCAAAGGCGCTCACCCGTTCATCCAAACCGGTCGTGGCTCATGAAACCGGACAGTATCAGATGTATCCATTGCTTAGTGAGCTTCCCAAATATACCGGTGTGCTTTATCCCCAGAATCTGGAATTATTCCTGACGCGTGCTCAACAAAAATTCGGAACCGATAAGGTTTATGATTTTTTTAAAGCCAGTTCGGCATTCTCTTTGCTTTGCTATAAGGCGGATATTGAAATGTCACGTCGCACAGCCGATCTGGCTGGATTTCAAATGCTCGATCTTCAGGATTTTCCGGGGCAGGGTACTGCTGTTATCGGTCTGTTAGATCCCTTTATGGAGAGTAAGGGGATCATTGCTCCCGATCAGTTCCGCTCGTTCAATGATTGTGTGGTTCCGCTTTGGTGTTCTTCACGCTATGTTTGGAGCGATGCGGATACGATCCTGGGAGAAATACGTATTTCGAATTTTTCTATGCGACGATTTGCAGATCATACGCTGAATTGGTCGCTTGTAGACGTGGCAGGCAACTCCCTTCGGCAGGGATCTTTCTTATTTTCGGCTAATTCCGGAAGTGTCGATTCTGTTTTTACTCTCTGTTTCGATCCGATATCGCTTTCTGCTTCTTCCAAACTAAATCTGGTACTGGAAATTGAGGGTACCACCTATCGTAACTCTTATCCGTTATGGGTGTTTAAAGAAACGCCTTCTTCCGAGTCTCGAGCGATTCGGCGGTTTGATCGGGTCGATTCTGATTTGTTGGATTTTCTACAAAAAGGGGGATCTGCCTTATTGATTCCCGATAGAAATCTGTATCAGTCTCAAACGATCGACGGTCTGTTTACTCCAGATTATTGGAATTACTCCATGTTTCGGTCCATTTCCGAAAACAACGGGAAACCGGTTTCTCCCGGCACATTGGGATATCTCATTGATGATGAACATCCGCTGTTCCGGAATTTTCCGACCGAATATCATAGCGATTGGCAATGGTGGGATATTGCAAAGAATGCCTATCCGCTGATTTCCGATCAACTTCCTGTCGATTATTCATTCATTGTCGAACCGATCGACAATGTCGAGCGCATGCACCGGTTGTCTCTTTTGAGCGAATTCAAGGTCGGAGAGGGGCGCTTATTCATTTGTATGGCGAATATCTCTTCAGGTTCTGTGCCTCTTGCCTCCAGACAGTTGTATCATGCGATACGTTCTTATATGGAATCTCCCGATTTTACGCCTCAAAATATCATGGAGGGTATGGATCTGATAAAGCTTTTTAAGGATAGTGGAGCGGAAGTTACGATCCAGGGTATAAAAAATGTCTCGTATGAGTAATATGATCTTTTTTCCGAATGAGGTTTATTTCGCTCTGTCTTGATGTTTTCATAGTTCAGCAGATAGGTTCATATCCCAACCATCCTCAATAATGGATTATACAGCGATCTCTTATTTGATTGAGGTCGCGCCTGAGATCAATCGGTTTCATCAGATCGTCGGGTTCGGGTTATGATGCGGTGTGGTTCAAAAGAACATCAAATTGAATCGTTCGGAAGTGGCATCATCTTTATATCCGGAATGCTACTGGCTCCGGTATAATGAACGGAAACGAGGCTATCGGACGGTTTCCTGTCTGATAGCCTCGTTTCTTATGAATTAATTCCTGCTCGGGTCACGAAGTAAAACTCATTCGGTTTTTGCTTCCTGCCGTATTCTACACCATGTCCGAGTTAAATTATCGGGTATATTCTCAGCTTTAGGTATCTCGGTTAGTTTGATACCCGTTTGCCGTCCTTGTATCGTATGATAAAGGCGTCTTTGAATTTGCCTTTTATTTCAGCTTGTTTGTTTTGTGCTTCTTTGAAAGAACTGTATTCCCCGTATGTAAAGCGGTAGGTCCCGTTATTCACACTGTATTCCACTGGCCACAAACCTTTGAGTTGCGGCGCTCCTTTTGCCAGATTCTTATGATACGATAAAAACTGAATCTTATAAGTTAGCTTACCGTTAGATGATTGATTTTTTGAGGCAGTCGCTGTGGGTTTGCTTGGTGTCGAAGTTGCTTTATGGGTTGTGGCTTTGGCGCTCTCCTGGCTTTTTTCGATTCTTTTGGGCGTTGCTTCCACTTGTGCCGATTGTGCGGTTACCACGGCTTTTGTCGTTGTCGGACGCGCGCCGGCGTTGCTGGAGGATTGATCGTGTCGATCGAAGTTGTTTTTGTAATTCTTAAATCCGTGATAAATCGAATTGACGATTTTATTTTTTCCTTCGTTGGTCGAAAGGAATTTCTCTTCCTGTGCGTTCGATAAGAACCCGACTTCGATCAGTACGGCTGGCATACTTGCCGTTTTCAAGACCAGATAAGGTGCTTGTCTTACTTGACGGTCATGGCGCTGTGCCCGATTTTTGAATTCATCCTGAATCATCGATGCAAACAAGATGCTTTGTGATTGATGAGCTCCCTGGAGGGTCTCAAACATGATGTATGATTCTGCGATATTCGGATCGAATCCCTGATAACTGGCCTTATAGTCATCCTCCATGACGATAACGGCATTTTCTCGTTTCGCGACCTCTAAGTTTTCTTCCGTCTTGGCCGTACCGAGTGTAAACGTGCCGGCACCATATGCGGCTGCCGTATTTTTTGATTTCGGAATGGCATCGGCATGAATCGACATAAACAGATCTGCCTTATGCTGATTGGCAATCTCCGTACGGGCATTCAAAGCGATGAATACATCCGTTTTACGGGTGTAGACTACCTGTACGTCTGGGTGATTCTGTTCGATCAGTTTACCCACTTTCAATGCGATATCCAGATTCAGATCTTTTTCTTTCAGGATCTTACCCATACAACCGCCATCTTTGCCTCCGTGTCCGGCATCGATCACGATTTTGAATTTGGTATCCTTGTTTTGTGCCCCGGCGTGGAGCCCAAACAACAGACAGATTAGGAAAGGAAGGAAAAGAAAAATCTTTTTCATACGGATATAAAAATTTGGAGGATTATCGGTTTCTTGATTGCTTTTAAAATAAAATCTATTAAAGTGTTAAATCTAGAATTTAGATTCAATACAAATGTAAAAAAATTATACTTCTGTGCTTTAATGTATAATTTAATTTTTATTTGTTTTAATATTCTCCAAATTACTGTCAATGACGTAATTTTGAAGTTTCTGCTTAAATATTTGATGAAATGAAAACTTTCGGCTTATTGGGACATCCGCTTACGCATTCGTTCTCGAAATCTTTTTTTACAGATAAGTTTAAATCCGAATCGATTGATGCGCGATATTTGAATTTCGACATTGAAAAGATCGAGGATTTTCCGGAAATCATCAGCGCCAATCCCGACCTGGTCGGATTAGATCGGAAGAGCACACGTCTGAACTCCAGTCACTCCGGAGAATCTCGT